>QNCE01000026.1 GCA_003644405.1 Candidatus Omnitrophota bacterium
CCGTTCAATCTTAATCTTACGCAATTGATTAGGAGCTCTTTTATCGTACCTTAACATCTCTTACTCCTTTCTAACCGCTGATAAATGTCTCTACCTTGACAATCAATAGCTACAATAAGCGGAAAATCTTTTAACGTTAACTGATAGATTGCTTCGGCTCCTAAGTTGGGAAAAGCTATCAACTTAAAACTAGTCACTCTTTTCCTTAAGTAAGCACCGCAGCCTCCATAAGTAATAAAGTATATACCTTTATATTTTTTTAGCAACTCTCTTATCCAAGGTGCTCTCTGCCCCTTTCCAATAGTAGCTAATGCACTATTTTTTAACAACTCCTCCAACGAATCATCCATACGAGAAGAAGTAGTGGGGCCACAGGAACCTAATTTTTTGCCTTTAATATTAGGTCCGCAGTAGTAAATTACCTGATTCTCTAAACTCAAAGGGAGTTTTTTCTTTTTTCTAATTAGGGTAATTAACTTTTTAATTGCTCTATCTCTAGCAGTATAAACTACCCCGGAAAGTAATACTTTATCCCCAATTTTAAGTTGTTTTATCTTTTTTATAGTTAAAGGAGTAACTAACTTGATCATTCTTTTAGCAAATTCATTAACTTGTCCTTAGAAATAGAGATAGTAGCACTCCTTAAAGCATGACAACTTATATTTACCCCTACAGGAAGTCCAGCAATGTGAGTAGGACTCCTTTTAATCTTTACCGCTAAACAACTAAAACAGCCCCCTAACCCCATTGGCCCTATACCTAAAGCATTAATCTTTTCTTTTAGAATCTTTTCCCACTTAGCTAATTCCTTAGAGGGAGTAGGTTTATCCAACCGGAAAAGCAAAGCTTTTTTTGCTAAAACCAGACACCCCTCAGAGGTAGACCCTATCCCTATTCCTACAAAAAAAGGAGGACAGGCTCCAGGACCGGCTTCCTCTACTGCTTCCAAGATAAACTTGTTAATATCATCATAAGAAGCGGTAGGGTTAAACATCTTCATCTTAGTTTTATTCTCTGACCCAAACCCTTTAGGAAAGATAGTTACTTTAACACCTTTTGTATTAGTAAACTCAATATGAAAAAAATTCCCACTATAAGTTAACTTCCCTTGACTATCTATGACTGAGGCACGAAAACCTCCTTCTCTATAGGCCTTATTTACTCCTTTTTTTATTCTATCTAACAAAGTCTTACCAATCTTTATGTCTCTGCCTACCTCCAAAAATACTAAAGGGAGCCCCGTATCTTGACAAATAGCTATCTTTTCCTTTCTGGCTATCTTAGCATTCTCTAAAATTACTCTTAAAGCCCCTTTAGCAAGAGGGGATTTTTCTCTATAAAAAGCCTCTCTTAAAAGATTCAGAACGTCCTTCCTTAACTCAATATTAGCTTTTATAGCTAAATTTTTAATTACTGTTTCTAAGTTCATTCTATATTTAAAAACTTATGAACTTGAGGAACGATTCTAACATCAATTCCTTTGTTTAAAAGATACTCCCCAAAAACAAACATTTTTTTAAGTAATCTTCTACTTAAATAGCGAGAGTCTGGCTGTAAGTAAAGAGGGTAATCTAATTTATCTTTTAAGAAACCTGCCAGTCTCTTTATATCATCAAACTGAGTAGAAGTGGTAATCACTGTCTTAAAAAAAATCTCTTTAAGCTTAGCAACTTTAAAAAACTCCTCATGAACCCTCCAAAGTTGAGAACCTCCTGTAGAACTCTTAAGCTTTAAGTCAAAGGATATTATATCAATATATTTAATTACTTTCTTCAAATTTTTATAGAGGGTAGCGTTAGTCTCCAAGTAAATTTTAAATTTATCTTTAGCTATACTCTCTAAAAACATTTTTAAAAAATCTGCCTGACAAAGTGGCTCACCTCCTGTTAAAGAGAGAAACTTTACTCTTAAAGAGCTGACTTCTTTTTTAAGACTATTTACATTGTAAATTTTAAACTTCTCTAACTTTGTGTCGCAAAACTGACAATTCAAGTTACACCCAAAGAATCTTACAAATACCTGAAGAGAACCTACATATTTTCCCTCACCCTGGATGCTCTTAAAAATACTGGCTACTTTCGCTTCCACCTTTTTCTAACTCTCTTAGTTAAGAGAGGATCAACTAAACCTAACTCTTTAAAAGCATTTATACGAAATCGACAACTATCGCACTTAAGACAAGGTCTATCTTTGCCTTTATAACAAGACCAGGTAAGATGGAAAGGAACTCCAAGTTTAAGTCCCAGTTTAATTATCTCTTTTTTATCTTTATCGATTAAGGGAGCAGTAATCTTTATAGAGGGGTGGACTATTCCTAAATTTATTGCCTCCTCAAATTTACTTAAGAATTGAGGTCGGCAATCAGGATATCCTGAGTAATCTTGAGTATGGGCGCCAATAAATATATCACTAGCTCCTTTTGTCTCTGCTAAAGATACGGCATAACTTAGGAAAATGATATTTCTTCCTGCTACGTAAGTGGAAGGGACGATAGAAGAGTTAAGATCTCTATTTAAAGGGATTTCTCTTTTTTTACTAACTAAACTTGATTTTACCCATCCTAAGTTAAGTCTAATCAAGTAGTATTCTAATCTGTTGAGAAAAGCAATTCTTTGCGCATGGATAATCTCTTTACGGTGCTTTTGCCCATAGTCAAAAATAAGAGCAACTAACTTGTATCCATACTTTTTTGCTAGGTATAGAGTGACCGTTGAATCTATGCCTCCGTAGAGAAGGATTATACCTTTTTTTAAACCTTTCTTTTCTCTTATTCTTGATAAATTGCGCATGAGTTATCTTTCTCCCATACTCGAATTTCTTCTAACTTACATACTCCTGTCAACTTTTCTTTTAATTGAGAAAAGATATAAAAAGCAATCTCCTCAGATGTAGGATTTTTATCTTTAAAATAATCTATCTCATTTAAGACTTTATGATCCAGTTGCTCCAAAACACTATCTAACTTATCCTTTAGTAATCCAAAATCTATTACCAAACCTTGGGGGTCTAGCTTCTCACTTCTCCAGGTAGCCTCTACCTTCCAGTTATGCCCATGAAGATTCTCGCACTTACCTTTATAATTCTTTAAAAAATGGGCAGCGCTAAAACTAGATATTACTTTTACTCTATACATTTACCAACTTTGGGTTTTCTATATTCTTCTTAAGAAACAATTTCGCTAACTTAAAAAAATTCTGGGGGTCGTCGGTGACATAAAACTCTTTATGAGACACGTTCCTACTATTTGCTAAAAGCCCATTTTCTTCTAATATACGCTTAGTATTTATCGCTACTTCTTTAGCAGAATCTATAATACATACTCCTTTCAAATAGGAAGCAATTACATTCTTAATAAGAGGGTAATGAGTGCATCCTAAAATAAGGGTATCGATTTTGCCTTTTAAGTCTTTTAAATAGAATTTAACCAAATCCTCTAAGAGCAAGCTCCTTATAAGACCTTCCTCAATAAAAGGAACTAACAGAGGGCAGGGACGGGAAAAAATTAAACTATTTCTATCTTTTCTTTTTAACTCCTCCTCATAAGCTCTACTAGCTATTGTAGATTTTGTGCCGATTACCCCAATCCTTTTTCCCTTAGAAACCTTAATTGCCTTCTCGACAGCAGGTTTAATCACTCCTAGGATAGGAATTTTAAAAATTTTTCTTACGTACTTTAAAGCCAAACTAGATGAAGTATTACAAGCTATCACTATAAGTTTGACCCTTTTTTTAAGAAGAAAAAGAATATTCTCTGTAGTGAAGCGAATCACTGTCTGTCTAGATTTATTTCCGTAAGGAACCCTTGCAGTATCTCCAAAATAAATAAGAGACTCGCAAGGTAACCTTTTTTCTATTTCTTTAAGAACCGTGAGTCCACCTATTCCAGAATCAAAAATTCCAATAGGCCTTTTATCTGTTCCCATACCTCTTTACTAAGCGTGGATATTGTCTATTTAAAGAAGAAACTCCTAAGGCAATTGCACAAGCAATTTGGTGTTGGTAACGAGGATTTTTTAGAAGTCTTTCTTCTCGGCTGTTGCTTAAATACCCTACTTCCACCAGAATACTAGGTACATACCCATACTTTAAGACATAGAAAGGTGCGCCCTTAGGATAACTAACTTTAAATCCCAGCTCCCTAAAAATAGCAACTAAACAGTGAGCTGCCTGGCGGCTGATGGCATCATTCTTAGCACAAATATTTCTCCAGATAATCTCCCTTTGGTGACGAGAATAAGCACCTCTTAAATCGGGAGGAAGATAGTTAGATAGCCAAAGCAATCTCTTTTTCCAGTTAAAGTACTTAGGAGAAAGATAATAAATTTCTACTCCATTTACTCTGCAATTGCGGTTAGAGTTAGCATGAATACTTATGAATAGATCTGCCCTCCTATCTTTAGCTATCTCTACCCTCTTCTGGAGAGAAAGGTAAATATCTTTTTTCCGAGTAAGGTAAACTATAAACCCTTTTTTCTCTAATTCTCTCTTAAGAAGCTTAGCTATCCGTAGATTAATATCCTTCTCTTTTATTCCCCCAGGAGAAATTGCTCCTGGATCTTTACCTCCATGACCAGGATCAATAACTATCCTTTTTATCGCCAGGGGAACAAAAATCTTAGGTATTTTTTTAAGGATAATATCCTCCAATTCCTGAGGAATAAATATCCTGCCTTCTCGGTAAAAAGGAGAGTTCTTAAGACGGAAAAATCTTCCGTTGTAGTAGACTAGTAAGGAGTTTAAAAGGAGTCGAATATTTTTATCCTTAGAGGTTAACTCTACAACATCATCTAAGGTATTATAGGAATAAGTCAAACCATTTTTTTTGCAGAATTTACTTACCTCTACAAACTTTGCTTTCGGTGGAAGAGGGAGAGTAACCCTTTTAGGTATAGTCACACATCCACATAAAGAAAGTGCTACTAAGATAACTAAAAAATGCTTACTCATAAACCGAGAATTAATCTCGCTATCTCAAAGTAGATAAAGATGCCCCCTACATCGACAATGGTGGTAATTAAAGGTCCACTCATTAATGCGGGGTCCAGTTTAATCTTTCTAAAGATAAGAGGAAGAGAAGCTCCAATAACTGCTGCAGTAGCTACCGTCAACCCTATGGATATCCCTACGGCAATACTTAAAAGCCAATTATTCTGTTGAAGAAAAACTCTAACTATTCCTACTATCGCTAAAATCCCTCCGATAAAGAAGCCAATAAAAGACTCTCTAAAAATAATCTTAAAAAAGTCCTTTACTCTTATCTCCCCGATAGCTAAGCTCCTTATGATTATGGTAGCGGATTGAGTTCCTGCATTACCACCGGTATCAATAAGAATAGGGAGGAAAAAACTTAGAGCCACCCACTTCTGGATACTTGACTGATACTTCTGTAAAACCAGACCGGAGATTGACTCCAGAGTGACAAGAACTATCAACCAAAAACTTCTCCTCCATACTATATTAAAAAAACCCGCTTCCATATAGGGCTTATCTACTGGTAATACCGCAGCAATCTTTTCAAAATCCTCTGTGGCTTCATCCTCTAAACCATCAACTAAATCATCAAAAGTTACAATCCCTAACAATTTATCATTGCTATCTACTACAGGAAGAGCTATTATGTCGTACTTCTTAAATATATTTGCTGCTTCTTCTTTATCAGTGTTAACGTTAACTTTTATTACATCTTTATACATAATTTCCGAAATCTTAGTTGAAGGATCAGCTAAAACTAACTTTTTTAAAGAAACTACTCCTTTAAGCTTTTTTTCCTTATCTAAAACATAACAATGATAAATTGTCTCCTTACCTATCCCTGCATCCCTCAAATGATCCAAAGCCTCTTTGACCCTCATGTCCTCATAGAGCTGAACAAAATCAGGAGTAAGAAGCCTCCCTACAGAATCAGGAGGATAGTTAAGTATTTCTAAGGCAAGCTTACGTTCTTGGGGTGATAAAAGATTTATAGAGCGCTTAACTAACTCTGCAGGCATATCTTCAAAAAGTTCAGTCCTATCGTCAGGAGACATATCATCCAAGATTTCTTTAACTTCCTGATCAGTCAAAGAACGCAAAAGAGTTTCCTGCTCATCGTCGGGAAGATATTCAAATACCTCTACTGCTCTATCGTGGGGAATCATACGAAAAACTAACAACTTATGAGAAGGTTTCTCAAGGCGAGATATTAAGTTAGCAACATCTTCTGGGTGAAGAGGAAGTAAACTTTTTACTTCGGAAAGCCTTCTCTTGTCAAGTAAGTATTTTATTTTAGATATTAACTCCTCCATATTTAACTAGTTTATGAAAATAACTAAAGTGTGTCAATTGATTTTATGGGCAGGTTAAGCAGACTTACATCTCTAACTTCCTCAAAGTAGCCTTTAGGAGCGTAGAGAGAAAACTTATCTGTAAGGTTCAATGTGGATATTAACTGATGAAAAGCCAAACTTTTCTTTCAATATCCCTGCTATTCTATGAGAAATCTGATGAGACTCCTCTAAAGATGTATCTTTATCAAGCACAAGGTGAAAATTAAGTATTATTCCTCCTTCTGTGGTGATTATCTCAAAGCCATGAAAATCCTTAATCTTTCCTACTAAATGAGTAAGATGTTTTAAGGTGGCTATAACCTTCTTTTTCTCGGTAAAAGGTACTTTTTTAGAAAGATCCATATGCACAATACATTTTCCTAATCCTTCCTTAAATATTTCCTTCTCTACTCTATCAGCTACGCTATGTGCCTCTTCTAACGACAAATCCTCATCCAACTCGATATGGAAAGAAATGATATTTTCCCTTCCATAAGAGTGTACGTAAATTTCATGGACCCCTTTAACCTGAGGGAATTTTCTCGCAATACTCTTAATTTTTTCACAAATCTCTACAGAGGGACTTTTGCCTATCAATTTATCAATAAACTTCCTTCCTAAGTCTAAACCCCAGAACACAATTAAGGAGGAAACAAAAATGCCTCCTAAAGAATCAAAGAACACAAATCCCTTTTTTACAAAAATTAGCCCTAACCCAATACAGAAGCTGGTAAAGAAATCGCTTCCATGGTGGTAGGCATCCCCCAAAAGAAGATTTGAGGATATCTTTTTAGATACTATAAAAGTAATTATCCCTAGAAACAATTTTATAAAGGCGGTAATAAAAATTATCACAATAAAAAGGTTAGTTACTATAACTGGAGAAGGAGAAAAAAATCTTGAGAAGGAGACCTTTAAAAAATTAATCCCTAATAGGAAAATAGCTACTGCAATTAGTAATCCTCCTATTTCCTCTATTCTCCCATGGCCAAAAGGATGTTCTCTATCTGCTGGCTTTCTACTCACCTTTAAACTAAGAATTACTATTAGAGTGGTAGTCATATCCGATAAGCTATGTACACAATCACTAAGTATCGCTATACTCTGGGAAAGGATTGCCAAAACTAGCTTAACTATTCCTAAAAGGAGATTAATCCCTATACTTAAGAAACTTACCTTAAAAGATAGTCGATAGTAATTCTCCTTCATACTCTTATCTTAGAAATAAAAAGTAGAATCCCTGCTATTAAGAGAAATAACTCCGGGTAACGACAGTAAAAACTTCTTTCCCGGTTAATAGGAAGTTTAACATTAAATACACCTTGAGTAAATAGCTCTTCCCCATCTTTTTTAAATTTCTCTACTTCTCCCTTAAAAGAGATGTATCCAGTTATTCCTGTATTAGCTACTCTTACTGCTGAAATCCTATTCTCTATAGCTCTGAAAACTAAAATTCCTAAATGTTGTTGGGCTTCGGGGTTGCCTCTAAACCAAGCATCGTTAGTTATATTAACCAAAAAATCGGAATTCCTAGCAAAGCGCGCAACTACAAAAGGAAAAGTATCTTCAAAACAGATAAGTACACCAAATCTTTCGCCTTGATAATTAAAAATTTTAAACTTCCTTCCTGGAGAAATATCGCCCATAGCGCTTATCACATCAATAAATTCAAGAAACCTCCTTAAGGGAATATACTCTCCAAAAGGAACCAACTTAAGCTTACGATACTTACCAACCAACTCTCCTTTAGTGTTGATTAAGAAAGCGCTATTATAAAATTTATCCTTCTTTTTCTCTACTGCTCCTACAAGAATACCTCTTTCAAATTTAGCAAAAAAATCTCTAAATTCTCCAAAGTTACTTTTTTTAACAACAAAAGGATAGCTAGCTTCGGGATATATTACTAAACTAGCAGGAGGTGTTCTTTTTGCTAAATTCTCTAACCTCTTAAGAATCTGTTTAGCATAAAAAGACTTCCATTTCAAATCCTGAGGGACGTTTGTTTGAAGTAAAGCTAAACTGACTTTCTTTGAGTAAGTATCTAAACTTCTTATTCGGTAGAGAGAATATCCTAAGTCTGCCAGAATTAAAATAGAGAGGAAAATCACTTCTTTTAAAACACCTTTTTTCTTTTTAATTAAATCATAGAGCACCACATTAAAAAGAAGGATTATCCAAGAAATAAACTTTACTCCCAAGATATCCGCACTTTGAATAAGGAAACTATTTGTATACTGAGAGTAGCCCAAAATTGCCCAGCCAAACCCTACCCAAATATTTTCTCTAAAGAACTCTAAAATTATCCACAGAGAAGGGAGAGTAATCCAGCTAAAAGGAGTTTTTAGAAAAAATTTACCTAAATAGGCAAAAATAATCCAATATAAACTTAGATAAAGAGTGAGAAAAAAGAATCCTATCTTGGTAACATAACCTACCCAAAAAAGAACGGTAGTAAAATAGCTAAAACCTGCTAGGAGAGAGTAAAGAAAAAGAGTGCGTTTCTCTACTTTCTCTATAACGAAGAAGAAGAAGACAAAAGAAAACCATATCAAAAAAGAAAATTGGGGACAAAAAAAACTCAATCCTCCTAAAAAGCCACTCAAGGCAGCAAAAGTTAAGAGTATATATTTATCTACCTTCCGCAGCACTTCTTATATTTCTTCCCACTTCCACAGGGGCAGGGATCGTTTCTTCCCACTTTCTTGTGAGGGACTTTTTTTACCGGGGGGGTCTTATCGCTCTTTTGAGGAGAGCTTCTTAAAGAGGAATACGAAGAATGAAGGAAGCTTTTAGGTAAACTGCTAAAAATACTAACCATCTCCTTATGAGGAGTTACTTTGGTTTTAAAAAGAAAATCTACAATCCCTTCCTTTATGGAATCTATAGTCTGATTAAAGAGAAAGTAAGACTCTTTCTGATACTCTACTAAAGGATCGGTATGAGCATACCCTCTTAAGTGTATCCCCTCTTTTAAAGAATCCATCATCAAAAGATGCTCTTTCCAATGAGAGTCTATTATCCAGAGAGCAATGGCATTCTCTACACTACGCATAAGTTCTCTTCCATTCTCTATCTCCCTTTGAGAGTAAATCTTAAGTATTTGATCTTTAATTTCATTAGTCAATTCTGCTAATCCTTTTTCTCTTACAAGTTGAATATCTACAATTAAGCCGAACTTTGTTCTTAACCAATCCACCATTCCTTCCCAATCTGCTTGCTCGTAGTAAAAAGGTAAGTTCTTCTCTATCACATCCTCAATCATCTGAATAATTTCTTCCTTTATATCTCCCTTTTCTAAAATCAGCCGTCGCTGAGTGTAAATTACCTCTCGCTGCTTATTCATCACATTATCGTACTCTAGAAGTTGCTTCCTTATCTCAAAGTTATGGGCTTCAACCCGCTTCTGAGCAATCTCTATAGAGCGACTAACTAAGGGGTGCTCAATGGGTTCATCTTCAGGAAATCCTAATTTCTCCATAAGGAAATAAATCCTCTCTGAACCAAAGAGTCTCATTAAATCATCTTCTAATGAAATATAAAAACGTGAAGACCCTGGATCTCCTTGACGACCTGCTCTACCTCTCAACTGGTTATCAATTCTTCTTGCCTCGTGGCGTTGAGTTCCAATAATATGCAAGCCTCCTAACTCTACTACTTTCTTGTGTTCTTTTCCAAACTCCTCTTTGTACTTGGTATACATCCTTTCGTATAGCTCCTTATAGTTAGGAGCATCGGGAAGGATATTATTCTTTCTTAGCATATCTTTGACAAAATAATCAATGTTACCTCCTAGAATTATATCTGTACCTCTTCCCGCCATGTTGGTAGCAATAGTAATTTGACCTATTCGACCTGCTTGAGCAACGATATAAGCTTCCTGCTCATGGTACTTAGCATTAAGCACGTTATGAGGAATACCTTTTCTTTTAAGAAGAGAAGATAATTCCTCAGAATCTTCAATAGAAGTGGTACCTACCAAGACTGGTCTTTTAATCTTATACAGCTCCTCAATTTCAGAAATTACCGCTTTAAACTTAGCACGTTTAGTTTTATACACTCTATCGGGATAATTAATTCTTACTAAAGGTCGATTAGTAGGAATTACTACTACCTCTAGATTGTAAATATGTTTAAACTCTACAGCTTCAGTGTAAGCAGTACCGGTCATTCCTGCTAGCTTCTTATACATCCTAAAATAATTCTGTAAGGTAATAGTTGCCAAAGTCTGTGATTCTTCTTGAATCTTTAACTTCTCTTTCGCCTCGATAGCTTGATGTAAACCTTCGGACCAACGTCTGCCCGGCATAAGACGGCCAGTGAACTCATCCACAATTATCACCTTGCCATCCTTAACGATATAGTCTTTATCACGTTTAAAAAGGTAGTGAGCCCTTAGAGCCTGACTAAGATAGTGCATCCAACTACTAGAGAATTTATCCGGAGTATCTTCAGAAACACTTTTTACTCCTAAAAGAGATTCACACCTTTCCTCTCCCCGCTTGGTAAGGTAGGCATTGTGGGTTTTCTCCTCTACCAAAGCATCAAATTTCTCCTCCAGTTCTTCGGGAGAAAGTCTTTGCTCACTACCATCAGGATTTTTTAACATCACTGCTCCATCTTTTGTATCATGACGGGAGATTACTACTTTAGTCTTAAGTTGTCGGGCAACTCTATCAGCAGCGTAATACTTCTCTACAGAAATCTCCGCAGGTCCAGAGATAATAAGAGGGGTCCTAGCCTCGTCAATAAGGATAGAGTCGACTTCATCTACAATAGCATAGAAATGACTTCTTTGTACTACCTCATCAAGGGTAGTAGCCATATTATCTCTTAAATAATCAAATCCAAACTCATTATTAGTACCATAAGTGATATCGCAAGAATAAGCTAACTTCCTTTCCTCTTTGTTCATATCCTGCTGAATTACTCCACAAGTTAACCCTAAAAACTCGTATATTGGCCCCATCCATTCCCTATCTCTTTTTGCTAAGTAGTCGTTAACAGTAACAATATGAACTCCTTTCTGAGAAAGAGCGTTCAAGGAAGCAGCTAAAGTAGCCACAAGAGTTTTCCCTTCACCGGTAGCCATCTCTGCTATTTTATTTTTGTGAAGAACTATCCCTCCTAAAATCTGAACATCAAAATGACGCATTTTTACTGTGCGGCGAGCTGCTTCTCTTACCATAGCGAAGTAGTAAGGAAGTATTTCGTCTAAGACTTTATCTAAGGCTAACCTATAATCCTCTCCTTCTAACCCTTTGGTTCTCTCGGCCACCTTCTTTTTAAACTCTTCTGTCTTTTCTTTAAAAAAGCTATCAGGTTTTTTCTTAATCTCTTCTTCTAAAGAGTTAACCTCTCTTACTAACTTTGCAAGATGGACAATCTCTCTTGCTGAAGGTAAAGGTATCTCTCGATTGAGTTTAATATTTACTGAAGGCTTAAGTTTATCAATCTCTGCTTGGTACTTTTTAAGAAGAATTTTTTTTACCATCTTCCAAACTCTTAATTAAGTAAGCCTGGATAAATTCATCTAACTCCCCATCAAGAACTTCTCTTGCCCTACCTACTTCGAAGTTGGTGCGGTGATCCTTTACTAAGAGATAAGGGTGTAAAATGTAGGAACGGATTTGAGAACCCCATTCTATCTTCTTCTTCTGACCAGAGATTTCTTCCATCTCTTTCTCTCTTTCTTCCTCTTTTAGCTTGTAAAGTTTTGCCTTCAACACTTTTAAAGCAGTCTGCTTATTCTGATACTGAGAACGTTCATTCTGACAACTTACCACAATCCCTGAAGGCAGGTGAGTGATTCTTACTGCTGAATCAGTGCGGTTTATGTGTTGGCCACCGTGACCGGAAGCTCTAAAAGTCTCTATCTTTAAATCCTCAGGATTTATTTTTAGTTCCACCTCTTCTTTTACCTCAGGAAGAACATCAACAGAAGCAAAGGAAGTATGTCGACGGCGATTAGCGTCAAAGGGAGAAATTCTTACTAGTCTGTGAACTCCTTTTTCTGCTTTTAGGTATCCGAAAGCCCATCTTCCTTCTACCAGAAATGTAACATTTTTTATCCCTGCTTCCTCACCTCTTACCTCGTTAAGAATCCTTACCTTAAATCCCTTCTTCTGTGCCCAACGTGTGTACATTCTTAAAAGCATACCTGCCCAATCACAAGCTTCTGTTCCTCCTGCTCCAGAATTTATCTCCACAATAGCGTTAGCCTCATCGAACTTCTCAGAAAATAAAACCCTCAGTCTAATTTTTTTTATCTCTTCTTCTATTTTTTCTACCTCTTTTAGAACCTCTTTATAGTAAGAGGTATCTCCTAAGTCAATAATTTCTCTAAGCTCATCAATTTTTTCCTCCAAATTAGAGAAACTCTCAACCTCTTCTTTTAATCCCTTTAGTTCCTCTATCACTAAGGAAGAGGTTTCTTGATCCTGCCAAAAATGAGGAGAACTCATACGAAGTTGAAGCTCTTCTATCTTTTTCTTTTTATCTTCTATATTGAGAATTTCTTTAAACTCCTTAACTTGAGTAGCCAACATCTCTAATTTTGCCGTAATTTCTTCCATCTTTAAATTAACCCTCTATTCCTCAACTGAAGTTCCAACTCTTCCTTTTTATCTGCATAATCTAAAGCTAACTGAGGAGTAATAACTCTTTTTTCTACCAACTCTAAAAGGGACTGATCAAACCGCTTCATTCCATAGATATCTCCTGAAGCCAGATACTTAGGTATTTCCCATAAACGATTTTCTCTAATAAGGCGGGAAATGGTAGGACTCAACGTCATAATTTCATAAGCAGGAATTAAACCTTTCTCATCAGCTCGAGGTAGAAGTCTTAGGCAAACCACTCCTTTAAGAAGAGTAGAAAGCTGAGCTAATATAAAGTGGTGCTGATGGGGAGGGAAAAAGTTAACTATTCTTTCTATAGTAGAAGCAGCATTAACAGTATGGAGCGTAGAAAATACTAAAATACCTGTCTCAGCAGCAGTTAAAGCAGCATGACAGGTCTCTTTATCTCTGACGTTTCCTATAAAGATAACATCGGGAGAATGAATGGCAAATTGTCTTAGAGCTTCTGCGTAAGAAAAAACATCTTTACCTATTTCTCTCTGATTTATTATGGACTTTTTATCAGTAAAGGTAAATTCTATGGGTTCCTCTATTGTTAAAATGTGTTTACCAAAATTCTTATTTATATACTCTATCATACTAGCAATAGTGGTGGATTTTCCACTTCCTGTTATTCCTGTAAGAAGAATTAGACCTCTCCTCTCTTTACAGAATTGCTCTAATACCGAAGCAGGTAGGTTAAGATCTTTGAAAGTAGGAATACGTAAGTCAATTTTTCTTATTACAATAGAAAGAGTGTTTCTCTGATAAAAAGCTCCTACACGCAACCGCCAGTTCTCTTTATACCAGAGAGCAAACTCACAGTTTTTCTTCTCCATAAGTTCTCCTTTAAGATAAGAAGGAGTAATCTCTTCAATAATCCTATTCAAATCTTCAGTATTAAAGATATAATCAGAAACTTCTACTATCTGAGAATAAACTCTTGCTCTCAGAGTACTATTTGCTCTTATAAAGATATCAGAAGCACCAACCTCAATCATCTTTTCAATAATTTCATTAAAATGCATTTTCCCCTCCTTTTTTAATCTAAATTATTTTAACATATTTTTTATCCTTTTCTCCAGTTTTATTAAATCTCTTTTTAACTTTTTTCCTAAAGAATATTCTCCTAACTGACCATTACTCTTTATTACTCGGTGACAAGGAATAAACAAAGGGAAGGGATTTTTCTTAAGCACATTACCTACTGCCCTCCATGCAGAAGGTTTGCCAACCCTCTTAGCTATATCTTTGTAGGTGCACACTTCTCCCAGAGGAATTTTTAAAACTGCTCTCAAAACCTTTTTTTCAAATTCCTTCATTTCTACACTCCTAGTTTAAATTATGATATTTAATATTAGATTTATATGTAACAGAACCATTAAAATTTGTAAAATAGAAACCAGGAGGGTAAAACAGCATTTTTCCTGAGCTTTTCCGCCTAAGCGGATC
>QNCE01000027.1 GCA_003644405.1 Candidatus Omnitrophota bacterium
AGTACTATTGGAATAGATATAGGAGAAGGGTATATTAAGATTGTCCAATTCCAGAAAACTCGCAAAGGATATACTATTAATGATTATAGAATAAGAGCTATCCCTTTTAAAGTAAAGGATAATCAGAGAGAAAAAGAAAAATTCATAAAAGAGTTTATTGCTGAATTTATCTCTCAGTCTAGAATAAAAACTTCTTTAGGGAGAATTGCTATAAGAGGAAGTGGAATATTCATCTTTTCTCTCCTTATGCCTTTGCTTCCTGAAAAAGACTTACGGGGAGCAATAGGGATAGAGTTAAAGAAAAGGTTACCTTACCAGATAGATTTCGCTAACGTTCACTTTGACTATATTATAACCGAACGGTTAGTGGGAGAGACTTCTCAAGTTTTTGTTACCTGTATTGCTGTAGACAATAAGGTTCTGGATAAGTACTTAGGTTTTTTGAAAGGGTTCGGTCTTCGCCCGGAAGTGATAAATGCAGATGCTGATGCTTTAGGCAGCTTGGTTGAATTCATAGGAGAAGGTCAGTATGTAGGAGTACTCGATATGGGAGCTAGAGACAGCTGTTTAAATTTCTATAAAAAAGGAACTCTCCAGTTTGCTCGAGAAATACCCATAGGAGGAGAGCATATTACAGAAGGAATTTTAAAAGCAATTGCAAGTTTAGGAGGTAATCCTTCCTTTGAAGATGCAGAAAATTTCAAAAGGCACTGTGGAATTCCTATGCGGGAGGAGGCTTACATTGATTTCTATACTGATTTTGGAGCATTAAAAGGCAATCAAATAACTACGGCGGTAAGGCCAAGCTTGGAGAGGCTAATTACAGAGGTATCACGGACAGTAAATTTCTATATTCGTGCCTACAAGTTAGAGCAACTAGATATTCTCTACATTACCGGGGGGGCATCACGCACCAGAAACATCGATAAGATTCTTTCCACTAATTTAAAAAATCTTCCTATTAAGCGAATAGATAAATTGGAGCCTCTAAAGGTAGTGAAGAGTTGGTTTGTTACCGATGTTTTTAGGCATGAGTTAGGGATAGAAGAAGCAGTATCTCATTTAGCAGTGGCTTTTGGGCTTTGTCTTCATAAAGGAGGTAAGATAAACATTATTCCTCCCCGAGAAAAAATGGAACAGAAGGCATTATTTTTAATGTTTCTTACTCGTACTGTGTTTCCCTTTATTCTTTTTCTGACTTTGGGTTTTTATGCCTTTTTCTATGGGAAATATCTTCTATATAAGATAATTATTGCTCGTCTTCAAGGACAGGCCCAGAAGATTGCTCCTATAACTAAAGAGATCGAAAGTTATCTTTCGGTTAAAAAAATATATGAAGAAAGAGAATCTCTCTTAAAAAAGGCTGTAGGAGAACAGCCGTTGTGGTGGGGAATATTAAAAGAGTTAAGTAATATCACTCCTAAGGAGATTGTACTCCATAGCTTAGAGATAAAACCCACATCTTATTCTACTAAGACTCTTACTATTACAGGAGAAGCTATAGCTAAAGTTACCAATCTTGATCTAGTAATAGCAGAATTTACTTTGAATCTAAATGGATCTCCTTTTTTTAGAAAGGCTAATTTAGTATCTACTGAAAGAGATGTGTCTTCATCTCTTCCTAGGGCGAAATTTAAAATAACCTGTGAACTTGTATATTAAAAAATATGGAAATCATAAAAGACAAAACTACTAAAGTAGCAGTAAACATAGGGATTTATATTGCTATTTTGATTGTTTTCCACCTTTCTGTAGGTCGTCCAATATTTAAATTAGTAGATAAAGAGAAAAGTCGATGCGAGGACTTCCAGAAAAGTTTACTTGCTAAAGAAGAGTTGATAAAAGCTATTCCTAATCCTAACAAAGAAATTAGAGAAATTAAGGGTAAGATAAAAGAGCTGGAAAAAAAATCCATCTCTCAAGAAAAGCTTCCAAAGATTATTCAACAGTTAACTAAGGAAAGCAGTAGATTGAATATAGAAATAGTTTCTATAAGACCGGTGAAAGAATCGCCTTTTAAGGAAGAGAATCTTCCTAAAGGAGTGAAGAAAGTTTATCTGGAGATAACTTTAAAAACCTCATATATAAATTTGGGTAATTATCTTAAAGCAATCGAGAAATTACCTATAATTTTTACTATTGAGTCTTTAGTAGTGAAAAGATTTGAGGAAACTAAAAATAAGGATATCTCTAGAGAGGTTGGAAATAATCTTATTGCTAGTTTACTCATCAGTGGCTACAAGATAGAGAGTAATCTTTAGAGAAAAATGGATAAAAAAAGAATTGAATTAATTATTACTTTGGGATTGGTAATAATCTTTATCTTTGTATTGGCAGTAAATCTTAAGCCTAAGAAGCCCAAGCAAAAATTATCCCCTTCTTCTAAAATCTCTGAAAAAGAAAAGGAGGCTTCTATATCTAAAAAGAAGATAGAAAAGATTTTAAGAGCCTCTCCTCAGGAGATAGAAAAACAGAAAAATCGAGCGCAACTTAGTTGGGGGAGAGATCCTTTTTTCTCTTCTTTCCTAGTTAAAAAAGAGGTATCCAAAACCACTTCTCTTACTCTAAAAGGCGTAACTATAGGAAAAGATAAAAAAGGTTATGCATTTATCAATGATGAAATTGTCACTATTGGGGATACTATCGAAGGGTATCAGGTAATAGAAATTCAGAAAAACAAAGTTATTTTAAAAAGAGATAACGAACTTTTTTATTTAACCCTCCCTTATTAAAAAGAAGCTAAAAGTGAGCTTTGACTATTTTTCTTTTTAAGTTATAATAAAGTTGATGAAAAAAATTATTCTACTCCTTTTACTTCTGGGAGGGGGGTACTTTTTTGTTAGTTTAGCTCAAACTTCTCACGATTTTCAAAGGGAGTCAGAGATTATAGAGTATTTGGAGTTTAGGGAAGTAGATATCAAGGATGCTTTAAGACAACTTGCCAAACAGTATAATTTAAACATCGTATTTTCTGAATCAGTAAAGGGGTTGATTACTCTCCGCTTACATAATGTCACTGTAGAGGAAGCTTTAGACTCTATTATTACTATCAATGGATTTGTTTATACTAAGAAAGGAAGTGTAATTAAGGTGACCACTCCTGAAGAAGTAAAAAAAGAAAGTAAGCAGACCAGAGTTTTTAAATTGTATAATGCCGATGCTTCTAAACTTAAAGAGACTATAAAAAAAGTTCTTTCCTCTGAGGGGACCATTGAAGCAGATGAACGTTCTAACTCCCTGATTATCACCGATAATCCTGCGGTAATAAGTAAAATTGAAAGTATGCTACCTTCCTTAGATGAGGCTTCTAAGCAAGTTCTGATTGAAGCTCGATTTATCGAAACTTCCTTAGGAACTACAGAAAAGTTAGGGATAGATTGGACAATCAATGCTGTAGCTAAAGCTTCTAAAAGACCTACTACTTTTCCTTTTCGTAAATGGGGTTCGGATAAAGATATGTATCCAGTGCCTTCTTATACCTCCGAATATGATAGCACTACAGGAACATGGAGCATAACTAGCGATTTTCCTGCAGGTGGTGAGGGTTATTTTTTTCCTACTTTCCCTCATCGCTTGGGCTCTTTTCCTATGGTAGGAGCAGATGAATTTACCTTCGGGACATTAGACTTTACTCAGTTTCAAGCAGTGTTAGATTTTCTTAAGACAAAAACTGATTCTAAACTTATCTCATCGCCCCGGATAGTTACTATGGATAACAAGCGAGCAGAAATTTATATAGGCAAAGCCCGCCCCATTCCTACATTTGAATATAATTCTGAGACGGGGGAGTACCAAATTACAGGATTTGAAGAAAAAATTGAGGGAGTAATTCTTACCGTAACTCCTCAGATCAAAAAAGTAGGAGATAAATATTATATAAAGCTAAGATTGAAGCCAAAAGTTACTACTTTTTCTAATGAAACAGTTTCTTTTACTAATTTGGGTTTTGAATATCCTTTGCTTTCTGAACGGTACACCGATACCGAAGTAATGATTGAAGATAATCAGACTATTGTTATTGGGGGGTTAATAGAGACTAAGAGAACAGAAACTATTCATAAGGTTCCTTTCTTAGGGGATTTACCTTTGTTAGGTCTTCTTTTTCGACACAAAGAAATAAATCCTGATGCTAAATCAGAGCTTATAATCTTTGTTACTGCCAGAGTTGTTAGAGAAGATGAGGGTCCACTTTTAGCTTATAAGAGCAATCTTATTACTTCTCCTCCTCACCCGTTTAAGCTAAATTTAAGAGAAATCACAGTAAAATGAAAAGAATCATCTTTTTCCTCTCTTTCTTTTTCATTCTTTCCCTCTTCCTTTTATTTCTCTTTTTTTCATTTTATCAGTCAAATATTTTTCAAGAAAGTATAGCTAACTTAGAAGAAGGGTTAAAAAGAGTTAGCTACCTTTTTGTGGAATCTAAATTATTTAATAAAAAATTAAAGGAGGATAATAAAAAATTAAAGGAAGATAATAAAAAATTAGAGGAGGATAATAAAAGATTAGAAGAGGATAATGAAAAGCTTTCTCAGGAATTGAAAAAGTTAAGTGAAGAGAATACTTCCTTAAAAGAGCATATAGAAGAGTTAGGCGAACGTATCACTACTCTTAAAGATACTAATAGAGAACTAATTAGAAAAGTTAAGGAGTTGACTGAAGAAAACAGACGTTTAAAAGAAACTTTAGCTAAGTTGAAAGCTCAGTTACCTAAAGTATCCTTTAAGAAAGGAGAAAAATTTTATGCTGGTTTGGAAGAAGTAAGTTTAGATCCTAAAGAGAGAAAATATATTGAGTTCATTATTCAGAGTATTTACAAGGAGTTAGATTCTTTAGGGGTCAATGTGAATAGATTAGCTCGGGATGCTTCATCCTATAAGAACAGATTCTTAAGAAAAGATGGGGAACTTAAAAAGAAGATTGTAGAAATTGAAAGTCTTCTTAAAGAGCTTCAGCATTTTAAAGAAGAGAATAAGGAAATGTTAGCTAAGCTGGACACTTTGGAAAAAGAAAAGCAAAAGTATGTGGAAAAGATAAATTTACTTAGGAAGGAAAATCAAGATTTAAAAGATAATTTAAACAGCTTTAAGAAAGAAAAAGAGGTAATGATGTCTTACATAGATGATTTGAAAAAGAGAGGCACTTTTACAAAGTCAGAGAAAGAGAATTTAGAGAAGACTATAAATGACTTAAAGAGTGAACTCCAGCTTAAGATAGAGCGTATAAAATCTCTGGAAAGAGAAATTATTCAATTGAAGGAGGATTATCAAAGGGCTATTAACAAGTATGAAATAGCTAAGGAGAAAATAGAAGAAGCAGAGAGAGAATTGGAGAGAAGAGCGGACAGGATATTGAAATTAGAGAATGAGTTGAGAAGTAAGGAGATATCCATAAAGGAATTAAATAGCAAACTAAAGAGACAGTTAAAGGAATTAGCTAATTTGAGAGAATCCGTAGTAAAAGTTAGATTAGAAAATGCTTCTCTCTATAAAGAATTGGAGGCTAAAGAAGCAGCTTTTAATTCTTTAAAAAAACAGTTAGAAAAAATAGGTCATTTAAGTACACAGTTTAGAGAGCAAGTTAACAAAGTTTCACAGTTATTTACCTCTCCAGAGGAAAGTCAAAAGGAGGAAGAACCTGGCGAGAAAAAAATAGAGGTAGAGATAGAATCTATAGAAAGTAAAGAAAAGTAAGCATGAAGAAGAGTGCTACTGATTGTTTTTATTTTGGTATTCTTAGGGTTATTGAGTTTTTGGTCTTAGGGATGTTTCTTTTGTTTCTATTTGGTATTTTTTGTGAGAGAGGGGTGTACTGTAAAGAAGATAATGATAGTATGGCAATTGCTAACACCTATTACTTAAAAGGCAAAGAGTTTCTTCTTAAGGGAGAGTATCAGAAGGCTGATGAAGCTTTTAAGAAAGCGGAAGAAATTTTAAATAAAAAATCTTCTAAAGAAAAGGAAAGGCGCTCTCTGAGAAAGTCGGATTCCAAAAGAAGGAAGATTTCTTCTAAGATATCACCCTCTAATTTAGAGGCAGAAAAAAAGAAAATAGAGACTATTCTGGAGGCAGCAAAACAAGCTTACTTTGAAGGAAATTTAGAGTTAGCTTTAAGACTGTATGCCAGAGTGTTAAGAAAGTATCCCACTGATGCTGATCTTTACTACAATTTAGGAGTTATTTATCTAAAAAAAGCGGATTACCTTAGTGCTGCTGAAGAGTTTAAGAGAGCAGTTCTTTTAGATCCTAGCGATGCTGATGCTTATTATAATTTAGGAGTGATCTATGAGAATTTCCTCAACGATAAGGAAGAGGCTATTAGTTACTACCAGAGTTATTTGAAATTGTGCACTTCTGAAGAGGAAAAGAAGGAAATTAAAAGATGGATAGAGAGGCTTAGAAGGGAAGTACGATGAATGATGAGGAGTTGAAAGATATTCTTTTGCAAGCGAATTTACTTACTCCTCAGGATATTGAGAAGGCTATTGAGGAGACAAAAAAGCTTAAGCGCCCCCTAGAACAAGTAATTTTGGATATGCAACTTTTAGATAGAGAAGTTCTTTATACAACTGTAGCTCAGAAGTTAGGGGTGGAATACAAAAAATTAGAGAATTTAACCGTTCCTAAAGATTTGCTAAAGATTTATCCTGAAGATTTAGCTCGTTCTACTAAATCTGTTCCTTTGTTTATAAAAGAAGGAACTCTTCATGTTGCTTTAGCTGATCCTCAAGATTTTACCTTAACTGACCAGATTCAACTATTTACTAACTATTCTCTTTCTGTGTATCTTTCTTCTCCTCAGGAAATTGAGGAAGCCATTAACCGTATTTATCGTGAAGACAAAGAGGAGATACTTTTTACTGATTTAGAAACACCTTCTACAGTGAGTCCTAAAAAAGAAGAGGAGAGCAAACCTTTGAGCGAGGCTACTTCTATCATAAAGGTGGTAGATTTACTTATCACTCAAGCAGTAAGAGACAGAGCTAGTGATATTCACATTGAACCAGAGGAAGGAGTTACTAGAATAAGATTCAGGATAGACGGGATTCTCCACGAAGTACCTCCTCCTCCTAAAGAGTGGGAATCAGCTATAATTTCTCGGATAAAAGTCTTAGCAGGAATGGATATTGCAGAGTCCCGTTCTCCTCAGGATGGTCATTTTCAGGCCACTATAGATGATAAACTTATTGACTTTCGAGTTTCAACTCTTCCTACTATTCATGGAGAGAATGTGGTCTTAAGGCTTTTAGATACCGCTTCTGTGGCTATAGGATTAGAAAGGTTAGGTTTTACTACTTTAGAAGATCTGAAAAAATTTGAAGACTTAATTACTAAACCATATGGAATAATTCTCTCTACTGGGCCTACGGGTTGCGGTAAAACAACTACTTTATACTCTGCTTTAATGAGAATAAATACTCTAGATAAAAATATTATTACTTTAGAAGATCCTGTGGAGTATCGTTTAGGTCTGATAAGGCAGGTTCAGGTTAATCCTAAAGCAGGAATTACCTTTGTTAATGGTTTAAGAGCAATTTTACGCCAAGATCCCGATGTAATAATGGTAGGAGAGATAAGAGATTTAGAGACTGCACGAATGGCTGTTCAGGCAGCATTGACTGGTCATTTGGTATTTTCTACCCTTCATACTAATGATGCTCCCAGTGCAGTTGCTCGCCTGATAGATATGGGGGTAGAGGATTTTTTGGTTGCTGCGTCCTTAATAGGGGTTATGGCTCAAAGATTAGTAAGAATTATCTGCCCTAAGTGTAAAGAAGCATATAAACCATCCCCTGCTATACTTAAGAAGTGGCAGATAGAAAAAGAAGATATTACTGTATATCGAGCTAAAGGGTGTCCAGAATGCAAGGGAACAGGCTATCGAGGAAGAACAGGAATATTTGAATTGATGGTGGTAGATGATGAAATAAGAGAAATGATTAATCAGGGAGTTTCAACTGTAGCTTTGAGGAAAAAAGCTCAAGAGAAAGGAATGTGTCTTCTTTGGGAAGATGGGAGAGAAAAGGTGTTACGGGGAATTACTACTTTTGAAGAGGTAGCTAGGGTTTGTGAAGAGCAAATTGAAGTTAAACCTGCTAAAATTGAAGTTAAGCCTTACTTAGGGAAAGAAATAGAGACAAAAAAAGTTTCTCCGAAAGAAGTAAAAATTGACCCTAAGGCTTTGGAAGAATACCGCTCTCGTATTGCTCGTTGGATGAAAAAAGAGTAAAAATAGTCAGGAGAGAGTATGGGAATTTATGTTTATAAGGCTGTTGACACTAAAGGAAAAATAGTCAAAGGGAAAATAGAGGCTCCTACAGAGACTGATGTTTCTATCCAATTAGCTAAGCTAGGTTATATTCCTATAAGTATAGGATTTAAAGGAGAAAAAGCTCCTCCTTTAAGAGAGCGGTTATTTAAAAAAAGATTTCGAAGAACTTCTCATCAGGCACTGGTGATATTTACCCGTCAGTTTGCTACTTTAGTTAAAGCCGCTGTTCCTATTATAGAGGGGCTTAAAGTATTAGCAGAGCAGGCTGAAGATGATAATTTAAAAGAGGCACTTTATAAAGTAATTGAAGATATAGAAGAGGGAAAGAAACTGTCAGAAGCTCTATCTAAACATCCGGGTGTATTTAGCCAATTATATGTCAATACTGTTATTGCCGGTGAGACAGGAGGAGTTTTAGATAAAATTCTCTTACGTTTAGCGGAAGTGTTAGAGCAGGAACAGGAAACCAAGGCTGATATTAAGTCTGCTTTAAGATATCCTATAATGGTAATAATAGCTCTATTTATTGCAGTGATGGTGTTGTCTACTTTAGTGGTTCCTCAATTTGGTAAGATATATCGAGGTATGGATATCAATTTGCCCTTACCTACTCAAATAATGATATTTGTAAGTGCTTCGTTTAAAAACTATTGGTTTATTACTTTTCCTGTGCTTATTGGGCTATTTTTTCTTTTTAGATTTTTTATCAATACTCCAGGGGGGCGTCTATGGTGGGACAATCTAAAATTTAATATCCCTATATTTGGGAAAATTTATAGAAAAATTACTATGCTTAGATTCGCTTCCATGCTTAATGTTCTTTATCAAGCTGGCCTTCCTGTTCTCAATATTCTTGATGTAGTAAAAATTACTATTGGGAATGTAGTTTTAGCTAAAGATTTAGATAATGTGAAAAGGTTTGTGGCTGATGGAAAGGGGATTTCGGGAGGACTTTTTGGGAGTAAATTGTTCCCTCCTTTAGTTTCTTATATGGTCTCTGTAGGAGAGAAGGCAGGGGCATTATCTACTATGCTTGATTCTCTGTGTGAGTATTACTCTTTAGAAGTAAAAACTTCTCTGAAAAACTTAACCTCTTTGGTTGAGCCTATTATGACTTTAGTTTTAGGGGCAGTGGTAGGAGGAATGGCTTTAGCGATATTCTTACCTATGTGGAATTTGATTTCTATTATAAGAAAATAAATGATTTTTGGTTTTTTAATAGGAATAGTTATTCTAATAATTTATATCGCTATTTCTTCTTGGTGGTGGAGAAGAAAACTGCGCTCTTATATCAAAAAGTCCCGAGAGGAGGAAGCTAGACTCATTCATCTAGAAAAAATGGCCTCTTTAGGAACTTTAGCTGCTGGAGTAGCTCATGAGATTAATAACCCTTTAACTTTTCTTCTCACTAATCTGGCACTCCTTTCTCACTACATAAAGGAGAAAAAGATAATCAAAGAAGATCTACAAGAAGAGGTAAGTGTAATTTTAGATGAGTGTAACGAAGGGGTAAATAGAATAAAGAGGATTGTTCAAGATTTGCTTTCTTTTTCTCACCGCTCACAAGGTAGAAAAATCTCTACAGACATCAATAAATTGTTAGATGTAAGTATAAGAATTCTGTGGAATGAGATAAAGTATAAGGTAGATATAGTAAAAAATTATAAAGCAATAACTCCTCTTCAGGTAGACCCTAATCAACTAAGTCAAGTATTTTTAAATATAATTATCAACGCTACTCATGCAATAAAGAATAAAGGAACAATTTTTCTTTCCACCCAAGAGAATGAAAAAGAATTTATCATTAAGATTTCTGATACAGGAGAAGGAATTCCTAAGGAAATTCTTCCCAAGATTTTTGAACCTTTCTTTACCACCAAAGGAGGCACAGGTTTGGGGCTTTATGTAAGCAAAAATATTGTGGAGAATATGGGGGGTAGGATAGAAGTAGGAACTCAATTGGGAGAGGGTACTACATTTACTATCTTTTTGCCTAAGGCTAAAAGATAATTTTTATAAAATAATAAGTTAATATGGGGATAGAGAAAAGAAGGTATCCTAGAGTTAAGGTTAAGTTTTCCGTAGAGTATAGGGGAAAGAATATTTGGCAGAATGCTGAGATTGACAATATTTCGAGAGGGGGGATGTTTATTGTTACGGAGAAGATAGAACCACCAGGGACAAATATAGAGCTTATTTTTGAGGTGGGAAAAACTAAAAGAAAGATTCAAGTTCAAGGAGTAGTAGTATGGACACGCACCCAGCCTCAATATAATCAGGAGGGTAAATTTCTTCCTCAGGGAATGGGGATTCAATTTATCAAAATTTTTCCTGGAGAAGCAGAAAATTTCTTGGCTAATCTAATAGAGGAGTGGAGAAATGAATAAACATACTATTCTTATTGTAGATGATGAACCTAATGTAGTTTCTTCCCTAAAGAGAGTTCTTGTCTCCCAGGATAGAGAGATTTTATCTGCCTATAGTGCTGAAGAGGCTTGGAGGCTTCTTCAAGAGAAGGGAGAAGTAGAGGTAATTATTTGTGATAATAAATTACCAGGACTCTCTGGTGTAGAATTCCTTTCTAAAGTAAAAACTGTTTATCCTCAAACAGTAAGAGTTCTTATTACTGGTTATCCTGATTTGACCACTGTTACAGAGGCAATAGCTAAGGCAGATATCTGGCGGTACCTCTTAAAGCCCATAGAGATAGAAGAGTTAAAGACTTTAGTAACTCAGGCTTTTGATTACTATAGGATTTTAAAAGAAAATCAAATTCTTCTTGAGATTGTTTATCAACAAGCGGAGTGGCTTAAAGTATTAAAGGAAAAATATCCTGATGTGTTTCGGGAAGTAGAAGAAGAGAAGATAATTAATAATATAGAATGGGAAAAAATTTCTGATACAGTTAGAAAGTTCATAGAAAAATACTACCCTCATAAAAAAAGAGAATGGAAGAGTTAGAGAAGAGGTTAGTAAAAGAGGGATGGATTACTTCTGCTCAACTTATAAAAGCCAAGGAGGAACAGAAGAAGAAAAAAAAGTCGTTATTTTCCATTTTAGTAAATTTGGGGTACTTAAGTGAGGAGGATATCTATTTATTCTTCGCTCAAACTGTCCAGATACCTTTTGTGAGACCGAGTGATTATCTCTTAGAAGAAGAACTCTTTAATCTTTTTTCCGAAGACTTCTATCGGGAGCATCTTTTTGTTCCTCTTTTTAAAATAGGAAACACTTTCTATATTGGCACCGCTAATCCCTTAGATACAGAGTTTATGGATACCTTAAGGAAGTATACTAATTTAGATATCTTTCCTCTATTTGCTTCCCCTTCTTCTATCTTAGAGGCAATAAACCGTGTATTTGGACCAGAGAAAGTATACTTACAGTTAGAGGAGTTAGTTAGTTCTTCTCCTTCATTGAGTATACTACCCTTAGGAAGGGAATCTGAAAGGATAGCGATAAATACACCTGTAGAGTTTAAAGTTATTGACAAAAGGATAACTTTAGCGTCTTCTCAATATCTAAAAGGAACTGCTTTGAATGTTTCTCGAAGTGGTAAGGGGGTAGGGGTAAGAACTTTTCTTTTTCTCCCTCCTGGAGCAAAGATTCTTTTAAAATTTCCTTCCTTCGATCCTAACTGTGAATTAGAAGCAGAGATCGCGCAGTGTAGAATAGAACAAGGTTGTTACTTTTTGGGAGTAAAATTTCTTCAGATAAAAAAAGATCTATTAAAATACTTGTTAGGAGAGAAAAAATAATTTTCGTAACTATTTGATATTAAAGAGATAATGAAAGTTAAGTTGACAGAGAAGGATTTTATATGTTATACTTAAATTGAAGCTCTTTATATTACAGAGTTGTAGTTTTATATACTACTCGACAAAGGCAAACTCGTGGTAACACGAGGGCGCAAAGCCGTGCGTCCCGATATTATATCGGGATAGGCAGGTTACCGAAAGTAGTATGTTTTTTTATTTAGAGAATTAACAGACCGAACTACTTTTAGCCTTTAGGAGAGTAGTTCGGTTTTTTTGTTTTTTGAGAAGATAAAAAACTTGACTTCTTTTTGAAAAATTGATATTCTAAAAATTGATAAGAAAGGAGGTGAATAAGATGCGCAGAGGATTTACTCTTATTGAATTAATTATGGTTATCGTTATTATTGGTATTTTAGCAGCTATTGCTATTCCTAAATTCATTGACTTAAGAACTGATGCTCAAAAAGCTGCCTGTTTTGGTAGCGCTGCAGCAATTCAGACTGCTCTTTCTAACTATTATGCCCGTCAGGCTATAAAAGGAAACCCTGGTTTTCCTGGCACCTTACATGATGCAGCTTTCACTAGTGAATACTTTGCTGAAGGTACCCTCCCTGACCATCCCAAAGAATGGGACTGGAATACTTATTATAGCAGTAATACCGGGGTTCTTCATACCGGTAAAGGAGCAGATAGCGGAGCCTGTACAAAATTTTAATAGTTGAGCTCTTAAGGATACATAAACCCCGCTTTTTTAAAAGCGGGGTTTATTATTTTTTACCTTTTTTAAGAATAAACTTAGCTAAAGAAATGGCAGGCTTAAATTGAGGGTTAAGGCTAATTGTTTTTTCTAACTCCTTTAGAAAGGAGGGGTTCTTTAATTTCATATAAACCAATGCCAGAGCATAATGAGAATAATACCAGTCAGATTTAATTTCTATGGATTTCTGATAGAGCTGTTGGGCTTTGTGTAAATCTCCTTTTTTCTCATAAATTTTTCCCCATAGAAAATAAGTATAGAATTCAAAAGGGTTTATTTCTATAGCTTTTTTTATATATCTTTCTGCCATAGTTAGCTTATTTTCCTCTATATAGATTCGTGCTAACGCTTGGTAAGCTCGTTCACTGTAAGGATTTAATTTTAGAGCTTTGTTTAAATAATAAAGAGCCTTCTCTTTATCGTTCTTTCTTTCGTAAAGAGTGGCTAAGTTGGTGTAAATTTGATATACTCTTGCTTGGTGAGGTTCTAGTTTTAAAGCTTCACTTAAATATTTTATTGCCTCGTCATATTTTCCTTCCATAAAGTAAGTACCTGCTAAATTCACGTATATTCCTGCTTTCCAGTCTATATCTTTGGTAAAGATAGTCAGAGCTTTAAAAAATATTTTTCTTGCCTTTTTTAAATACCCCTTCTCTTTATAACTTACCCCTAAATTTAGCCAGTTTCCTATATGTTGGGGCTCTTTTTCTGTGCCTTTTCTCCACACTAAGGTAGGATAATTAAGTTGATAATTTCTTTCCACAGTGAATATAGATAGAATGAAAATTATTCCTAAGGCAAAATATAAAAAATATCTTTTGTTTTTTATATAAAAATTTTTAAAAACCTCCATTAGAATTATGTATATACCTATACTGGGAAGATAAAAGTGGTGTTCCATAGCAGGGACTTTTAAAGTTGCATAGAACTTTGGAAGAATCATTAAGAGATACCAAAAAACCCCTAAACTTAAAAGATATATTCTTTTTCTTAAGAGTAGAAGAGTAAATACAATAATAATTATTCCCATCAGCGGGAAAAAGCCTTGAGGTTGAAGAATAGAATTTAGCTGAGGATAATAATGCAGGAAATTAAGATTATCGGGAAATAAAAATAATCTCAGATAGAAAAAGCTTACCCAACTTTGAATAAGAATATTAGAAAGTGGACTTCTTAATCCTCCAGGAGTAATTCCCCTAAAGAAGGCTTTTTTGTAAAGAAAATATAGAAGAGAAATAGTGATGAGAGAAAGTAGGAGAAAGAAATTCTTTTTCTCTTTAAAAGTGAATTTAAAACTTCTGTATTGATAAAGAAGGTAGTGGCCTCCTATCAAAAGCGGAAAACATAGCCCTGTTTCCTTAGTTAGCAGAGAAAATACATACAGTAAACAACTTAAAGTATATCTTTTCTTTAAATAAAGTAAGAACCCTCCCAAAATAAAAAAAGTTAC
>QNCE01000028.1 GCA_003644405.1 Candidatus Omnitrophota bacterium
GTTTAGCTAACACCATTGCTTCTAAAAGAACTCTTCCCATACCTTCATAGTAAGAGGCTAAAACTGCAATGTCAAAGATAGCAGTTATTTCAGGAATATCTCTTCTGAAACCAGTAAAAATTACATGGTTATCCAACTCTAATTCCTGCGTAAGTTTCTCTAATTCTCTTCTTAAGTATCCTTCGCCAACAAACATAAACTTAACATTAGGAATCTCTTTAACTACCTCTTTAGCTGCTATCAAGATATCCCTATGCCCCTTCCCTTCCCATAATTTAGCTACTACCCCTACCACCAAATCGTCAAAGTTTATCCCAAACTCTCGCTTCTTTTTTTCAACGTCAATCTCTATCTTAAATTTCTCAATTTCAATACCACTGTAAATAGTAGTGTATTGCTCCTTCTTACCTATTTTTAATCTCAATCCCCACTCCTTGAGAGGTTCTGATATAGTTATCAATTTATCCGCAAGATTTGCCGCAAATTTTTCCAACAGAATAAACAGAATTCTACGAGGAGGCTTCTCAAACTCATGGAAAGCAAAGCCATGAATAGTATGAACAACTATAGGAACACCAACGAGTCTTGCTGCTAATCGTCCTAAAAAACCTGCCTTAGAATTATGGGTATGAACAATATCATACCTTTCAGACTTCATTAACAGCATCAATTCGCCCAAAGCCATCAGATCATGATAGAGATTAATCTCCTGAACAAAGTGTTTAATCGGTCTAAACCTTATTCCATACTTCACCACTTGGTTGACTAAGTCTCCTCCAGGAGCACACCCGAACGCCACCTCATACTTTTCCTTATCTAACCCTACCATAGTTAGAAATACATTAATTCCCGAACCACTTACCACAGGTAGAGTATGAAGATGTAGAATTTTAATCTTTCGCACCTCTTATAACTTTTTCTACTGCTTCTATTACCTCTTCTACAGTAACACCTTTAAGACATCTTAGATCCTTACATTTAAACTTATAACAAGGAGAACAAGAAACTTCTTTCCTCACAATAATACAATTCTCCCTTTGATAAGGGGCAGTCTTTAATCCCCCTGGACCCATAATTGCTACCATAGGAATTCTTAAGGCATTAGCTATATGCATAGGCCCAGTATCGTTAGTAATAAATAAATTGCATCTTTTTATAAGAGCTAATAATTGAGTCAGCGTAAAAACTCCCACTGTATTTATAACACTCCTCTTTACTTTCTTTACTATCAACTTCCCTAATAAACTTTCCTCCTTACTCCCAGTAATAATGATTTTTGCCTTAAATCTATCTATCAAAATATCAGCCACCTGAGCAAAATTTTTCCAACTCCAACGACGCGTAAGCCGATGGGCACCGGGATTTATACCAATGAGAAAATCTGACTCAGAAATTGAGTGATTATTCAAAAACTCACTAACTCTATCAATATCATCTTGGCCAGGCCATAACTCCAGATGTTTATCCTCTATTTTACAGCCTAATGCCCTCAAAAGATCCAACTTATACTCTACATCGTGCCTCTGGGTATCCAGTGTATCCTCTATCTTAATATCATAGAAAAATCCTCTCCCATCAGTATTTCGTCCCACAGTTATAGAGGGATTTATATACTTTAGAAGGAAAAAACAATTTAGTGTTCCTTTGAGAGCATAGTGTTGATAAAGATTGACAGCCACTTGAGGATACCAATCTCTCAGTTTCTTTGCAATAGATAGATTGGTAAAAATATGTCTTTTCTTCTTAGAAAGAACATATATACCATCAAGATAAGGACACCTATTAATAACTTGGGCAGGTCCACTAAAAGTTAAATAATAGAGAGTACTGTGAGGGTAATTTCTTCTCAAATTTCTAATCGCCGGTATAGATAGGACCGCATCCCCTATCCCTGCTAACTCTATCAATAAAATTCTTTTATACTTATTAACCATCTATGAACTCTCTAAACCATAACTCCAGCACTAAAAGTGCCCATATCTGATGAGTAAAGATATTTCTCCCAGAAAAATGATCACTCAAAATCTCTTTCACATAACTGGGGTTAAAATATCCCCTCCTTTTAATACTCTCTGAAGATAGAATATCCAGAGTGAAATCTTTAAGCTCTTCTCTTAACCAATAAGCCAAAGGAACCATAAATCCTTGTTTAGGCTTCCTTAAAACTTCCCTAGGTAAAACATCTTTGAGTATTTCCTTAAATAGACCTTTTATTTTTAATCCCTTAAGTTTTAGATGGTATGGTATAGTAAAAGCCTCCTCCATCAACTTATAATCACAGAAAGGAACTCTTAATTCAAGAGAGTTAGCCATAGACATTCTGTCGCCCATAACTAAAAGATCATCAACCAAATAGGTATTTATATCTGTGTAAACTACACTATCTAAATAACTTCTATTACCTGCCTCTTTAAGATACTTTAGATGAAGGTAGTCTTCCTCTCCAATCTCTTCTTTTAAATTTGACGAGTAAAGTTTTTCTTTGATCTCCCTATCGAGATAAGTTATCCAAGACAGATACCTCTGGTAAGAAGGGAGTAAACCTGCTTTTAGAAATCTCTTTACCCTCCCTGGATAATCTCTTCCTTTCGGGGAAAATTTTATATAAGAAGAAATACTTTTAAATAGTTTACGAACTAAAAGAGGAAGTCTTGCATACCTAGAAGAAATTACTGCCCCAATATAACGAGGGTACCCTCCAAATACCTCATCTCCTCCGATACCAGAGAGAGCCACCTTCACGTATTGGGCAGCTTCTTCAGAGATAAAGTAAGTAAGTAAAGAAGAAGAATCAGCAAAAGGTTCATCTAAACTTTTTATTACCTTAGGAAGAATATTCACTATATCAGGATTAATCACAAACTCCTTATGAATGGTATTAAATCTTTTAGCAACTAGCTGAGAAAATTTTAACTCATTATAAGAAGCATATTTTTCTCCAAAACCTATAGAAAAAGTCCTAATATCATTAACTCCTAATTTCCGCATGAAGGCCACAATTGTACTAGAATCTATCCCTCCACTTAAAAAAACCCCTATAGGAACGTCACTCACCAGATGATACTTAATTGTATCCTCTAAGGTCCTAATGATTGTATTCTTATAAAGAGTTAAATTATAACTCTTTTCTTTACCAGGGGTTAGTTCCCAATAACTTTTGACAATAATATTTCCATCTTTAACCGTCAAAGTAGAAGAAGGCAAGAGTTTTCTTACCTCTTTAAAGATAGTGAAAGGGGCAGGAATATAGAGAAAAGTAAGATAGTAATCTAAAGAGGTTAAGTCTATATCTTTGGATAACTCTGGATACTCCAAAAGTGCTTTTATCTCTGAAGCAAAGATAAACTTATTATTCTGATAAATATAGTAAAGAGGTTTTATGCCGGTTCGATCTCTCGCTAAAAATAACTTTCTATCTTTTTTATCCCAAATAGCAAATGCATACATACCTCTTAACTTAGATACACAGTCCTCTTTCCAATCCTCATAAAGATGAACTAAGACTTCGGTGTCAGATTTGGTATAGAATCTATGCCCTTTTTCTTCTAACTCGGCTCTTAGCTCTCTATAGTTATAAATTTCTCCATTCAAAACTACCCAAAGTGTACTATCTTCGTTATGAATAGGTTGATGTCCTCCTTGTAGGTCTATTATGCTCAACCGTCTTACACCTAAGCCAACTTCGCTATCCAAAAAATATCCTTCCTCATCAGGACCACGATGAACCATCCTTTCACACATTCGTTTAAGAAGATGCTCATCGGAAAAACCTACCATTCCACAAATTCCACACATCTTATTCTTTGGAAAATATGCTGTCTATTGCCTCGATTACCTCTTGAACTCCAATTTCCTGCATGCAACCGAAATCATTTCTTAAACAATAGCCTAACTCGCAGGGAATGCAAGGAAGATCCTTTTTAAAAACAATATTCCTATCACCTAAAGGATGCCATCTTTCCTCTGGAGTAGGTCCTAAAAAAGAAATAGTAGGAATACTTAGAGCTGTAGCAATATGTAGAGGACCGGAATTATTACCTATAAATAAATGAGAAACAGAAATCAAGGCCATAACCTTACCTAAAGAAAGTTTACCTACTAAATCGAAAGGTTTTTCCTCCGTCAAGCTCAGTATCCTTCGCATAACTTCCTTATCTCGCTCATCTCCTATAAAAAATACGCATGCTCCATATCTCTTGATTAAATAATCGGATACTCCAGCATATCCATCTTCTTTCCAACGTTGCGTTTTAAAATGTCCCCCTGGATGAATTACTACTAAAAGTCGATCTTCCCTAACATCTAATTCCTTTAAAAACCTTTTAATATACTCTCTATCATTATTAGAAACAAAAAGCTTAGGTCTTATCTCCTCTGCCTCTATACCTAGAGAGGAGACAATATTTAATACCTCTTGAGATAAATGCATAGGATTAGGAGGGGGATTTACTCTTACATCAAATAAAAACCCTCTCCCTAAATTATCTAAGCCTATCTTTATCTTAGCGTTAGTTAAATAGATAATTAGAGCTGGTAAGAAGAAAAAATCCCGGGTGGTTAAATCAATGGCTAAATCAAATCTTTCATTGCGAAGTGCTTTGATAAACTTTATTTTATCTCTCACACTTATATTCCTATTATACACTATCACAGAGTCTATATTAGGATCGTTTTTGATAACTTCTTGGGTATAAGAATTAACTATAATAGTTAACTTACTCTCAGGGAATTTCTTTTTTATACTATGAATAGCAGGGATAGATAAAACTAAATCTCCTATTCGTTCTAACTTAACCACTACAATTGTCCGAACATTAACTATCTCTCTTCGTTTACGAAATAGAAATAAAAGATAAAAAGGAGATAAAAAAAATCTTAGAAAACTTCCTAAAAAAAGGCGTTTAATCTTTACAGAAAGTTTAAATATCTTTACGAGATAATTCCCAAAGCTTAAAATAACCTATCACCCCTTCAAACATCCTTAAAGTAGCTAATACAATACCAACAATCCCCTTGGCATAAAACTTTTTAAATAAAAAGACTCGCAAAAATATATATATGGGGTACAGGATAAAATATAGAAAAAATCCAAAGCTTGAAACCTTCCTCCCTTTGGCAAACATTTCTTGAGCAGAAAATAATGTATATAAGTTTAGAGTGTCAATATAATTCTCAATATTTTCTGTACTCCTGGAATAATGAATAATAGGTTCATTTATTACTCCTATTTTACCTTTTACAATCACATTTTCATGAACTCCGGCATCTGTAAATTTTCCTTTTCTTCTTCTAAAAAGTCGTAATGCCCTTGGTTTATAATCAGAAATAAATTTACCAAATATCATATTCTTTCTTAAAAAATAGAATCCATCGTACTGATGGAAACTAATTTTTTTTAAAATCTCCTCTTTACACTTTTCTGTTATTCTCTCATCGCAGTCTAAAACAAGTACCCATTCACCGGTTGCTTGCTCTAGTGCATATTGCTTCTGAGGCCCAAAACCATTTTTCATCCTTCTTTTAAATATTTTTACATTGGGGTATGTGGATGCGATCTGCACTGTTCTATCTGTACTTTCATCATCCACAAGAACTATTTCTTCTACCCAAGAAAGCATATCAAGAAACTCTTTTATATTCTTCTCCTCATTTCGTGTGATAACGATGACGGATAAAAGGGGCATAAAGTTACCTCTTTTTAGCCTTGAGAATTAATATCTCTCCCCAAAGTAAATCTTTTTTCAGAAGATATTCAGATAGAGTTATTGCATCTTTCCTAACTTTATAAAACAGTTTTATAATTCCAGCTACTAAAAGGAATACTAAGGCTACAAAAGGTTTTAAAAAAAATTTACCCCAAGGATAAATTAACACACTCCTGTTTGATAGAACAACCTCAATTTCAAACTCGTTTTTATTGAGAATGAAATATAACTCAGGAAATCCTACCATATTAATATGTCCACTAACGAAGTCCACATCTCCTTCATAGAGATTTATTCTACTATGAAACCAATCCGAATATCCACTTAAGAGATAGCGTAATCTCCCATATACACTCAATACATTCGGAGTTGTAATTATCAATTTCCCTCCCTTCTTCAAAATCCTCTTAAACTCGCGTATAAGATGATTGGGATTCTCTATATGTTCGATACCTTCAATACATACCACATAATCAAAAAAGCTATCAGAGTAAGGTAAAGTATCATTAAGATCAGCCTTTTCAAATTTTATATTCTTTGGTTTAAACTGTTTCTCTTCGATATCAAGAGCATATACTTCAAATCCTAATCGGTCTAATCTAACAGAAACAAATCCTTCTCCTGCAGGTGCATCCAAAACTCTTCCTTTAGGTTCTTTTTCTAAAAGGGATAAAACCTTCTCATGTACGAAGGGTGCAGCATAAGCTTTAGGTTCCACACTTTGTGATATCGTTCTATCTCGATATTCCATCCTTTACACTCCTCTTTTTTTCCTGATATTCCCACACTTTTGTATAGGTCAAAAATACACTTAATCCCGTAAAAACACTTATTATAAATCCTTCAATGCCATCCATGAATCCTCTCAAAATAATAAACTTCTTAACAAATACTAGAAAAGGCTTAATCAGTAAATACCAAAATGCATTCCCAAATGTTATGTTTATCTTTCTCCTTAAAACTTCTTTTGCATCGTAGGTAGTAAATATACTAAGTTTCTTAATATGTTGGTCTATACTTTGATATGAATAATGGAGAATTGGTTCTGTTAGATATCCTATTTTTCCATCAACCAAAATTTTTTCATGAACGAACCTAGAATCTAATTTTCCCTTAGTTCTTCTAAATAATCTTACTATAGGCACATACCACCCACTATGTTTTATCCACTTTCCTAAATAGAATGTCTTCCTCCATATAAAAAATCCATCATAGGATGACCCTTTTTTTAAAATATCTTTGATTTCCTCTTCCAATCCTGGAGACAATATCTCATCGGAATCTAAAATTAAAACCCATTCGCCGGTAGCTAAATTAACACCAAACTGTTTCTGAACACTAAAACTATCTAACTTGCGAAAATATACTTTCTCGGTATATTTTCTACATATCCCTACAGTATTATCCTGGGAGTAATCGTCAACTATTATAATCTCATCTACCCACTTAATACTTTCTAGACATTGCTCTATCCTTTTCTCTCCGTTTTTTGTAATAATTACTACAGAAAGTCTATCCATTTTTATTTAAATGCAAATAATATTATCACTGCACTAAAATTATCTATTAAGAAATTATCTTGGACCACGGAAGTTTCTATTTTCCTTACTGATTTATGGCAGAAATTTACAATATCTTTATTGCTCTCTATTGATGAGTTAAGAAGTTTTTCTTTTTTCCATCTTCTCAGTTTCTCTTGCAGAGATAGAGGAAAGATATCAACAACAGCAGAAACCAATCCTCTCACATATATCCTAAAATCTTCGAGCAGAGAGAAATTTCCTCGAATCCAATACTCCTTAAAACCGAGACTATCAGCAATTCTTCTTAGTTCATTTCCTGAGAATGGAACTTCTAAAGAAATTCTCCATGTTCTTGTTAACTCACGAAAAAGTCTTATTATCCAATAAAATACACTCCACTTATTAGGTACACTTATAGAACAAAATCCTCCTGAACGAACAATCTGCCTATGAAAATCGATACATTTCATTCGATAATTACCAGAAAAATGTTCAACCAACCCACCTGAAACAGCGATATCAAAGTAATTGTTCAATTCTGGAGGAGGAGAGTCCAAACAATCGGCTTTTATACATCTGACTTTACAGTGATAAGAATGAAATATCTGAGCTGCGATTTCTAATATTCTCTCATTAAAGTCAATTAAAGTGACCTCTGCTCCCAATAATCCTAGAATTAGAGAAAAAGTACCTGTACCACAGCCGACCTCTGCAATTTTCAACTTCTCATAAGGAATATGTAAGCGCTGAATCAACTTAATAACGTGATAAAAATGTCGAGAAAAAATAGTTTTTCTTATCCTTTCATTCATTTCTTCTTGGGAATAGGTTTCTTTTTGCGGATCCCACTCTTGAGGTAACATGTATCTCTTCTTTGTATCTCTATTTTTAATAATTTTTGTATAGATATCCTCTATCTTCTTAGTATTTATTCTTATATCAAATAACTCCTCTGCCCTTCTTCTTAGTAAGTGCTTCTTTTCTTCAAGAATTTCTCTATTATATAATATTTTTCTCAACAGAGATATTAAACCAATCTTGTCCTTGGGTTTAAACAAGAATTCCTCTAAGTCCTTGCCCAATGCTTCTCTGTTAGAAGGAATATCTGAAGCAATAACTACTTTCCCTAAGGCCATTGTTTCAATAATTATACGTGGCATCCCTTCTCCATAGAGAGAAGGTAAAACCACTACATCTACTCCTTGAATATCATCTACTATATCTTTCTTATAACTTTTAAATACAACGTTTATACCTGATGCCTTATCTCTAAGTCTCTGCATATACTTACGATCCCCGTCTCCTTGAATCACTAGTTCTATCCTCTCATTGTTCACTTCTTTTACTGCATCGATAATGATCTCTACACCTTTCCTTTCCTCTATCCGACCAAAATATCCAATTTTTAAAATATCATCTCTTTCTCTCTCTAAAGGTACAAACACATCCAACTCCACCCCATTATATACAACATATATTTTATTCCTTCTATCTATTGACTTAAACCTTCTCTTCACTGCCTCTGATACAGCAATCATAGAATCTGTGAGTACATAAAGAATCTTATCTAACCATAAAAGATTATCTGCAACTCTTAGATGAATGATAACAGGAATAGAAAATAATTTTCCTACTATTCCTCCATATAACGTCTGACGGGGACTATCGGTATGAATTAGATCGATCTTTTCTTGTCTTATAATCTTGATAAGTTTAACAAAACTTAGAACAATGAAAAATACATTTAGAGTCCTAATACGCCAAAAGTTAACAAAAAATACTTTAACTCCTAATTTAGAAACCTCCTCTGATAATTCTCCTGGCTGAGGAACAATCAAGAAAGGGACAAATCTATTTTTATCTAGATACTTTATAAGGAGATATAAACTTCTCTGTCCCCCTCCTTTTAAAGAGCTAAAACTACTTATAAAAAGTACTCTAATTTTTTCGCACATTTTTCTCTTACTAAACTCTGATATAAGGCCTCTATTTTATTAATCATTATAGTACTAGAGAATCTTTTATTGTAAATTTCCCTCCCCTTCTCCCCGAGTTGCCTTGCTATCTGAGGATTTTCTAGAAGAAAAATCAAACTGTCCAGCAAAGCTGTGGTGTCCTTAGGAGGAACTAGGAGACCTGTAACTTTATTGATCACTGCTTCTCTATTTCCTCCAATATCAGTAGCGATTATTGGAATAAATTGACGCTGAGCTTCTATAATAGCTAGAGGAAGTCCCTCTTTCTCTATAGAGGGTTGAACGAGAATATCTGTAATACCAAGCAACCGAGCAACGTCTTTTCTCAGACCAGTAAATATTACATTGTTTTCGATATTTAATCTCTCCGTCATTTCTATTAACTCTTCTTTTAAAGGACCTTCCCCAATTATTAAAAATTTAACTCGAGGATACTTTTTAACAATTTTACTAGCTACCTCTAGTAGATATTTATGTCCTTTAACGGGTACAAGACGTGCTACTGTGCTTACTATAGTATCCTCTTTTGTCAATCTAAACTCACTTAACAAACTATCGTCTTTCTTTTTCTGAGTATCATCTACATCTTCAGCGCTGTTATAGATAACTTCAACTCTTCTCTCGTTAATTCCTATAAACTCAACAAGACACTTCTTTACTACTTCTGCACAAGCAATTATTCTATCAGTGAAAAAACTAAGGATATATTCGGTAGTTCGTTGTTTCATATTAAAATCATAGTAAATATTCTCAACATGTAAAATTCTTATAGGAGTACCCGCAAAAACAGAAGAAACTCTACCCCAAACTCCCCCCGAAACACCCCAACAGTGGATAATATCTACATTATCTCTCTTCAATTTCCTTATAAGTTTCCTAATACCTTTCAGCTTTGCCTGGGAAGAACAGTGCAATACCTCCACCTCTATCCCCTTATCTACCAATTCATTACCAATCTCCCCCTTCTCAATCAAACACCATACATTCACTTGATATCTTTTTGGATCTAGATTCCTTACAATAATAGCTAAGGTTTTCTCTAAACCCCCTACTTTCAACACATCCACTAAATGAACTACCTTTATCTTCCCTTTTAACATTTTTCCTCGATTTTCTCTATAGAGAATCTGTCCTCTTTTGTGCTAAAATAGCCCATCCTAGAGCATCTCGATGGTCTATCTTATCAAGAAGTAGCCCTAGAAAATAAAACATTAGAGAGAACGGAGAAATAATCCCAGAGGCAATACGCTCTTTCCATCTTGGAGAGAAAAAAAACAATTTCTTTTTGATAAACTCAAAAATCACATCCACTAATCGAGCGCCAATTTGAGAAAAGACTCCCCCTATACGGATAATTGATATTACATTCATACCCCCCTCGCTCACCAGTTTAAACAAGGAGTACTTTGTAAATCTCCAGAAATCATTTGGTTCATAGTGAAGTCCCCATGTCATAGGTACAGAAATATATAGATAGCCTTTAGGGCGCAACACTCTCTTCACTTCTAAGATAACAGTAGCAGGGGAAAAGATATGTTCCAATACTTCAGTAATAATCACTGAATCAAATGAATTATCTTTGAAAGGAAGATAGAGAACATCTCCTACCACATCTAAATTAGAAGAAAAGGATATATCCAAACATCTATAACTTCTATAATTAACCGTGTCTTTAAACGGCATGCTTCCACAACCAACGTCAAGCACATCTCCATGTAGATAATAAGAAAGTTGAGAAAATACTTTCCTCTGTAACTTTTTAAATATAAAAAATGGGCTCTTTAATAGACTGCTTCTTTTTTTAATAAAACTCACCTTCTTATGATAAATCTCAACGAACCAATAGGACTGTATCTGAATATTAAATTCTTATCAAAGGCATCTAAGTAATTAATTTTAAAAATAATAATTAGAAATATTACCATATAAATTAGAGCTATTGTTATAAGTTTAAACCAGGTAGGTGTTAATAATATTATAAATTTCATGAGTATATATCCTCCTGAAAATGCTCCAATAAAAGCAAGAAAAGGTTTAACATATAATCTTAAATATAATTCTTTGAAAGAAATCCTTAAAAGTTTATTTAACATACCTACAAGATAAATGGATCCTATACACATTGAAATTGCTGTTCCTAAAGGAATCCCATAATATCCTATCAAAAAAAATAATCCAATACTAAAAAGTAAGTTCGATAAGGCAGAAAGAATAGATGCCCTCATTCCATACCTTGGTTTACCTATCCCAGAGAGAATAAAAAAGGCAGGTGAAGCCGTTACACTAAAGAAATATCCTATCGTAAGAATCTGCAAAGTTAAAGGTGATTTCTGATACCCTTCGCCTAACCATAGAAAAATAAAATTTCTAGCTAACAATATCCCTAGTCCCCCTATGCTGAGGCCTGCTAAGAGTACATACTTTATGGAGCGCAAATATAATTCCATTATTCTTCCTCTATCTTCTTTTGCTTTCAATTCAGCAGTAGCAGGAAATATCGCTGAAACCAATAGAGAGGGTACCTCTCTTATTTTGAATGCCAACTGTGCCGCTACTGTATAATAGGTAACGAAATTTAAATTTAGAAAGTAAGCCAATAGAATCTTATCTAAATGAAAATGAATTAAAGTAGCGATCCTTGCTATTTGTAATTTATAACCAAACATAAATATTTCTTTGAATGTTGACTTATCAAATAATAATGGAGTAAGCCGAAGTTGAGGAAGTAGCTTAAAAGCAACAACAACATTTATCGTATTTCCTATAACTAGGGCTATAGCACTACTTATTGCAACTCCAACCAAACCGAAACCACTTTTAAGGAAATAAACAGTTAATGATATCAATAGTATAAAAGTTATAATAAGTATTTTATTAGTAATATCCATCCGTTGGAGACCTATCTGAATTACTCTAAAACAACTCAATATATAAGAGATAACAAAGGTAAAAAAACTAATTAAAAAAACTAACCATGCCTCTTGATATAAATCTGTAGGGATATGAAAACACTTAATTAAGAAGGGAATAAAAAAGGGGAATAAACTCATTACCGTTACACCGGTAATAAAATAAAAAATAAATCCCGAAGTAATAATCTTATTTATCTTCATATAATCTTTCTTAGCATAAAATTCAGAGATGTATTTTACAAAAGCTTCGCTTAATCCAAAGTCTAACAATCCAAAGTAACTAACAAGTGCTCCAGCAATTGCCCATATTCCATATCCTTTCGTGCCAACATATCTTATTATATAGGGAATCAAAAACAAAATAGCTAAGACTCCCCAAATACGACCGATGATATTAAAAATTGTATTTTTAGTTATTTTTTGTGATAAACTTCTTTCTCTGGTTAACCGCATCTTTCTATCCTTTCCAAATAATTTTTACGAATTTCCTTCTATAAAGCTAACTTACTTTATTAAGATCAGGAAGAGACGTGACGACCGCATTTAGAAACCAGAAAGGTTCCATAATCCGTACAATGATAAAAGTATTAGCCCCTAAGGAGTGGATTATTAGTCCTACAAATCCTGCTAAAAAACCTAACACCAAGCCTTTCTCCCAGGAATCTTTTACATAGTTAAATGCATATATACCCTGTCTAAAGATTCTCATTAATAACCAAATAAATATCAAGAAGCCAACAATTCCTGTTTCTCCTAATATACGGGGATATTGAGTATCAACAAGTCCAACTCCAGTAACTCCATACCCTAAAAATGGGCGGACTTTTAACTTGTTAAAAATTTTCTTCCAACTCTCTATACGAGAAGCTGCAGACGCTTCGATAGCGATGCGTTTCCCAAATGCTTTGTACTCTATTCCTCTACTGAAAGTATATTCAATTCTTCTAGTCACTCCTGTTATTATCTTTGGCAAAATAAGAGGGAGAATGATTATAAGTAAAATTAAAGATCCTACAATAAGAATCTTCCCTTTTCTAGCAAATAAGATTAAGGTTAGATACATAAAAACAAAAGCTAAATAAGTACTTCGTGAATAGGTAAGTAACATCGTCACAAATATAAAAGGGAGGAGGAGACCGCTAAAAATTTTCCAACTTTTAGAAGAACTATAGAGAAATAGACTCATTGATAGAGCAAATAGAACAATTAAGTATCCCCCTAATGTATTAGGCTCTCCTTTAACTCCCTCAAAAGGTGCCGTTGCTCTTTCCATTTTACTTACTGTTAATAATGCATAGGAATTAGTAATCATACAGGTAATAAAGAAACAGAAGATAAATATCTTTATCTGTTTTTTACTATGGATATTGTTAAATACCATAAAATAGAGCATAAAGTACTCTATATATTTAAGAAGGTAGAAAAAACTTTTTAAAGGAGAAACCTCTGCCCTCCATATTCCTATTCCTGTAGAAATGATACAAACTCCAATATACAGTCCTATTAAAGGATTAAGTGGTGACTTTCTAAATAATCCTAGCCCTTTATTGATAGCTGTTTTAGCTAGCCAACTAAAAAACACTGCAATAAGTAAAATATCATCTATTCTTACCACCACAGCTCTTGCAGGAATTTCTATCAACTTAATTTCTGGAGAGAGAAGCATAGAAAATATTAAAATAATCAGTGCTAGATCAGTGTTGATAATAGTAATTATAATTAAACTCAAAACTAAAATGGAAAGAAAAAGAATAAAAAAAGGAAGTTTGAGAAAAACTACTCCTATTAGTAAGAGACTGAGAACCATCCCCACAAGAATAATCTCAACCTGAGCTTTCCTTACCTTCATAGATAAACAAACGAGGGGTCAAAACCCCTCATCTTTAGAAGACTAATTTTACCGGTTACGATTAACTCTTCTCTAATTCGGAACCTTCCTCTCGTCCGTAATACCGA
>QNCE01000029.1 GCA_003644405.1 Candidatus Omnitrophota bacterium
GGATATTGAAGTTAACTTTGGAGGAGAAGTTGAAGAACAGAGAAAAGCTTTTTCTGATTTAGGACTACTTCTAATTATAGGTATTATTCTGGTTTATATGGTAATGGTAGGGCAGTTTGAATCTTTAAAAACCCCCTTTATAATTTTCTTTTCCTTACCTTTTGCTTTTGTGGGAGTAATCTGGGCGCTTCTTCTAACAGGGACTCATTTTTCTATAGTAACATTTATGGCAGTTATTATGCTTGTAGGTGTTGTGGTAAATAATGCTATAGTTTTGGTTGATTATACAAATATTTTAAGGGCAAGAGGATTTGTTTTGCTTGAAGCAATAAAACTTGCTGGACGCCACAGGCTTCGTCCAGTTTTAATGACTTCTTTTACCACAATTTTTGGCATGATACCTTTAGCTTTGGGAAGAGGTCAGGGAGGAGAAATCTGGCAGGCATTTGGAATTACTGCGATTGGAGGCCTTCTTTTATCCAGTTTAATTACTTTAGTTTTAGTTCCTATAATCTATTCAATTTTTCATAAAGAAAAAAATGTTTTATGATTATTCTTTTGAGAGAAATTACAAAAAGAAGTTTTTAAAAGAAAATAAAAGCTTTAAAGAATACATAATAGAATTTGAAAGTCCTTTTAAAAAATATCCTGATAAAGCTATTGGTTTTTTATTCCTTCCTCATCAATTAAAAACAAAAAAAGTTTTAATATTTCTTCACGGCTCAGGCAATTACCATTTTAGTCTCTTTAAAAATTTTTCTTCATTTTTCTCCCAAAAAGGCATTCCTACCTTTTTTATGGTCTTACCTTTTCATTATCTGCGTAAAAAAGAAATAAATAATTTTTTCAGTGATAATCTATTTGAAATCTTTGACAGTTTCCGTCAGGCAGTAGTTGATGTAAGGGCTTCTCTTGATTGTTTAGAGAAGGAAGGTTTCTTGAAAGATTTTTCTATTTTGGGGATAAGTTTAGGAGGTATGATTGCTACAATTGTATCTGCGGTTGAAGAAAGAATTAAAAAAGCAATTTTGATAAATACCGGTGGAGGATTTATTTATATTATCTGGGAAGGCATTTTGCCTGTTTTAAGAAAAAATTATAAAAAAACTCATCATCTTTATGGATGTAATAAAAAGAAGTGTCGCCAAATTTACAGCTTCCATAAAGAGTTTGTTAAAGAATTAAAAGATATAAGTTTATTGGGAAAGATTAAGCCTAAAAAGGAGTGTTTTTTATTTGACCCTTTAAGCTTTTGCCATCTTTTAAAAGAAAGAGTAAAAGTAACCCTTTTTTCTTCTTCGTTTGATGAGATAATTCCTAAAAAAGCACAAGAAAGTTTCAAGAAAGCGTTGGGGTATCCATCTAAATATACTCTTTTTGGTGATCATTTCCTATCTTTAATTTTAAATAAGAAAAAAATCATAAACATTTCTTCTCAATTTCTGTTGAATGACTAAAAACCATATTTCCACCCCAGGGGTGGAAATAACGGTTAAAAATGATATAATAAACTTAAATAGATGAAGAGAAAGACTCCTCTTATTACAGGAAAAGTTTATCATGTTTTTAATAAAAGCATTGCTGATTTTGTGGTGTTTAATAATGATAATGAATTTTTGAGAATGAAGAATCTTTTTAAATATTATCAAATAAAAGAACCTCCTTATAAATTCAATTATTTTGTGAAGATTAAAACGAAAGAAAATTTTGATGAAGATTTCTCTTTATGTTTATCTGATAGAGAAAAAATAGTAGAAATAATTGCCTATTGTATTATGCCCACTCATTTTCATCTTATTCTAAAACAATTAAAAAAAGGAGGAATTTCTACTTTTATAGGTAATGTCCTTAATAGTTATTCTCGCTATTTTAACACTAAACATAAAAGAGGCGGCCCTTTATGGGAGGGGAAATTCAAAAATGTATCAGTAGAAACAGATGAACAGTTGCTTCATTTAACCAGATATATTCACTTAAATCCTACAAGTGCAGGTCTTGTGAAGAAGCCTGAAGAATGGCCGTATTCCTCTTATCTTGAATATCTTGGGAAAATAAAAAAGATAAATAGAATTTGTTCTTACGAAGATTTGATAGATATTTCGCCTTTATCTTATAAAAATTTTGTGGAGAGTAGAATTTTATATCAGAGAGAATTAGAGAAAATTAAACATTTAATTTTAGAGTAACAACTACCTGTTTCCACCCCAGGGGTGGAAATGGTTTGGTGGAAGTAGGGTAAGGAGGTGAAAAAGGTGAAGTTGGTAATTATTTGTTATAATGTTGCTATTGGTGAAGAAGTTATGGAAATTTTAAAAGAATTAGAGATTAAAAGTTATACCCGGTTTGAGAGAGCGCAAGGTGTGGGAACTCTGGGTGGGCCACATTTAGGGACCAATGTCTGGCCAGCGGTTAATTCAGTTATGATGATTGCTTTAGAGGATGAGAAGAAAGATAAACTTATTGAGAAGATAAAAGAATTACGAAAGAAATTAAGTAAGGAAGGTGTTAAGGCATTTGTCTTACCGATTGAGGAGATAACCTAAAATTTAAGAAAGGGTGAATGGGAGGCGGAAAAAATTTGAGGAAATAGTAATAAAGGAGAAATTCTAAAACGGAGGTGAAGTAAGATGAAGATATTAGGTATATTAGCTTCTCCTCGGGAAGAGAAAAGCAATACCTCTTATTTACTTAAGAAGATTCTATCCTCGGCAGAAAAAGAAGGTTGTCATACACAATATATCGAATTATGTAGTCTAAAAATTGAATTTTGCCGTTATTGCGAGTTCTGCCACAAAAATATAATGGTTTGCCCCATAAAAGACGATGCCTTTCCTTTGCTCGATAAAATTCTAAAAAATGATGCTATTGTTTTTGCTAGCTCGGTATATGTTAATCATATAACAGGATACTTAAAGACATTTTTAGACCGCTCTTCCATTTTATTCACTGCCAGCGGCTTTTAGGTAAATATGCGGCAGTAGTTGCTACCTCCGGAGGTGGACCGCATCATATGGTGTTAGATTACCTAAAGCAGTATGTTCTTTCTTGTGGCGCTCAGTATGTGGGCGAAGTTTCTTGTTCGGTTCTAATAAAGGAGGAGATAAATAAAAAAGCAGAAGAGGTAGGCATAGCGTTAGTAAGAGCTGTAGAAAAAAGAGAAGGATTTCCGGAACAGACACAGGCAATTAATAGCCACAGAAAATACTTTGCGCAGATAATTGAAGCAAGAAAAGAGGAGTGGCCAGAAAAGTATCAATATTATAAAGATAAAGGCTGGCTGTAATTTTACAAAGCGACTCCATACTTTCTTAGCAAATCTTACTGAGAGTTGATAAGTAAAATCAATAAACTTAGTTGAGAGATTAACGATGTATGTAAAGACTAAAAACGAAAGAAGAAAGGCATTTGTTTTATCTTTAGAGGAAATAACTTAAAAAGATGAAAAATAAATTTTTAAAAGGGATAGGGCTAAATGTTATCCTCTTAGGACTGGCCAGTTTCATAAATGACATCTCAAGCGATATGATTTTTGCAGTAATGCCTTTGTTTATTGCATCTTTAGGAGGAGCTGGTATTGCTGTAGGGCTAATTGGTGGTCTGGGGGATAGTATTTCCGGCATATTAAAAGTTTTTTCAGGATACTGGTCCGATAAATTTGGTAAAAGGGTGCCTTTTGTATTTTGGGGATATTTTATCTCATCGGTGGCAAAGTTATTATTTCCCTTTATAAAGGCATGGCCAGCTTTAGCAGTATTGGTACCCATAGAACGGACAGGCAAAGGTTTGCGCACAGCCCCCAGAGATGCTGTTATAGCCAATTCAACTCTACCTTCTTTTAAAGGCAAAGCTTTTGGAATTCACCGTGCCTTAGATACAACAGGTGCTTTTTTAGGAGCTTTAGGTGCTTTTTTGCTTTTCTGGTTTTTGAAATTAGAACTTAAACTAATTTTATTTATAGCAGCAATTATCGCCTTTTTTGCATTGCTTCCTATATTGTTCGTTAAAGAAAAAATAACCACACTTAAAAAAACACTATCTTTAAGGATAAGCTTGAAGAATCTTCCCCTGAATTTTAAAAGGTATCTGGTGGCGCAAACTTTATTTGCTTCAGGGAACTTTACCTATATGTTTTTTGTCCTTAAGTCAAAGATTGTGTTTGATGGTATATTTAGCTTGCGATTTGCTGTAGCTTTACCTATTCTTCTATATGTATGGTTTAACATTATCTATGCTCTTTCTTCAACCCCGGCTGGTATAATTTCCGATAAAATAGGCAGAAAAAAGACTCTTATTTTAGGTTATTGTGTTTATTCGTTTACCTGCTTTGGCTTTATCTTCTCGAATTCTTTAGGTTTATTTATGATTTTGTTTGCTATGTATGGATTATCATTTGGTTTGATAGAAGCAACAAGCAGGGCTTATGTTTCTGATTTTGTAGCCGATGATTTGGCAGGAACAGCTTTAGGTACATTTCATACCTGTATTAGCTTAGCAGTCTTACCTGCAGGAATGATTGCGGGGATGCTTTGGAATTTTAATCCTAATTTTACATTTATCTATGGTACAGTTTTGGGGATTTTATCTACTCTGTGTTTGGCGAGGGTTAATTCTTAAAAGAACACAGGGTTAGGAATAAGAATGGAAAATTTTAAGAAACCAAAAGCACCTTTTGAAAAATATCTCAGTATTAGTATCATTGAGGCAAAAGACGGCTATGCTAAGTTAAAGATGCCTTATCGTAAGGAATTTACTAATCCCCACGGTTCAATTCATGGAGGAGCGATTGCATCTTTAGCTGATACTGCTATGGCAGTAGCTATTTCCTCTAAATATCTACATAGCTCTTTTTATACTGTAAAGTTAGAGATAAAATTCAAATCACCTGCTAATAAAGGAGAAATATTTGCCAAAGCAAAGCTAACAGATAAAAGAAAGAAATTTGTTTTTGGCCAGGTAGAGATAAAAGATGACAAGGATAAGTTATTAGCGCAGGTTTTGGCTACTTTTTATCTTATTAATAAAGAGTAAGGTTATAAATTATTTTTGAAGATAACTGGATGAAAATGAGGATAGATACCTATTTTTTCTCTTTTTCTTTTTTCTTGGGTCTACCTCTTGTTACTACTGCATCAAGATATTAAATTTTTACAACTAGAAAATGTTAAAATTCATACTAAAATTTCCCCTTTCTGGGATATACTTTCTTTTTCTTCTTTTTATAACAAATTTTCCTCCTGAAGGCAGATTCTTCTGGTCTGAAAACATTTATAACAGAGAGTAATAAATTACTTTGACAAACAATATTAATTCTAATAAGAATTTTGTGGAAGACAGAATTTCATACCATTTCCACCCCTGGGGTGGAAATGGGTCTGGGGTGGAAATGGTATTGGAATTAAGTTAGCTTCTTCTTGGTAAGTCAGGTATCTGTGTCTTCGCTCGCTGGGTCGCTTCGCTTCGGAAGAGGGCTTGCCTGGGTAAGCCAGGTGATTATAAATTTAGCTTGCTTTTTCTGGAATTCTATGTTAACCTATAATTGCTTGGTTAACATATGTTAATTAGGTATATGTTAGTTAACATAATTACTGAAATCTATTTGTAGTCAATGAGTTATGAAGATAGAAAAAAGTGAATATATAACTATTCCTCAATTAGCCCGTATTTTAGGGCTAAGCCGAATTGCTGTATATAAAAAAGTAAAGAAAGGCCAGATAAAAGCAATGCGGGTAGGAAAAATTTACCTTATTCCTAGGGTCTCTGTATCAAATATTTTAGGCAAAGCTTTGGGAGAAAAAGATAAACATCAGATAGATGAGGCAGTGAGAAAAACAGTTAAAGAATACGGCGAAGTCCTTAAACTATTAGGTGGAGAGTGAAAATAATAACTGTAAAAGAAGTAGAATATATCGCCTTCAGATTAGCAAAAGAATTACTATCTTTTAATGAACCGATACCTGATTTTTCTACACGGTTCCCTAATATTTTAGAAAGTTGTTTAAACGTACCTTTTCAAACATTTGGAAGCAAATCTTTATACCCTACGCTTATTTCTAAAGCTGCTATCTTATTTTATCTTATGATAAAAAATCACCCTTTCCAAAACGGCAATAAAAGAATAGCAATGACCACTCTTTTTGTTTTCCTTTATAAGAACAAGAAATGGCTTAAAGTAGATACCCAGGAGCTTTATAATTTTACTGTATGGGTTGCCTCCAGCCCTCCCCGGGTAAAAGTACAGGTTGTTAAAGCAATTGAGAAATTCTTAGGAGATTATATGATAGATTTGAGTTGATTGAAACTGACGTATATTTTAAAAAATGGATTGAAGAAGATACTGCAGAAAGAAGAAGATTGAAAGAGATTATGTACAAAATCTTAGAAATTGACGAGGGGATAAAATGAGTACAGTCAAAAACACGTATCTTTAAAGAACTGTCGCTTAACAGGCGGATATCTAGCTTATGCTTTCGGTATTTTGTCCAAATCCTTTGCTGTTGCTTATGATTTCAGATGTTTACCAACCGTTATACTAAATAATAAAAGAGGCCTAAATCTTCATAAATACCAAAAGGTTCCCACCCTTCAAATTTTAGTTTTAAGGGAATTTAAAAATATGCTTGTCGAACTCAATAGACTTCTCACCTCTTTTCGCACATCCTCAAATCTTTATAAGCACTCTTTCTACTTCCTCATCCTTGTTATCCTCAAAAATCAACTTTTCACAAAAGTGTACCTGTCTGCTGAAGTTTTAATGAAGGCGGGATAATAAAGATTAGTTCTTTTCTGGTGGGGTTTACATTATTAAATTTATATGGTATGATTAGTATGATATGGCATACAATTCATATTTATTATATTTAAAGGAGGTGGAAGTGGATGAAAGGGATGGCTAAATTTTTTGGTATTGTAACTGTAGGAGAAAGAGGCCAAATTGTGATACCTAAAGAGGCAAGAAAGATTCTTAATATAAAAAAAGGAGATAAACTGATAATACTCTCTCCGCGAATTCATAGAAGAAAACTTGACCTTATTCCTGCAGATGATTTTGCAAAATTTATCTCCGAATTTGAAAAGGATATTTCTTCTATTAAAGAAAAAATTGGTAAGGAGAAGTTAGAAAAGAAAAAATGAAAATCTGTAAAAGAAAAGTTATTCTTATTGTGCTGTCTATTTTTGTTGCTTTGGCTATAGTTTCTGCTTATGGAGAAGTGCTTACCTGGCAGGATTGCCTCAGAGAGGCTTTGCAAAATAACCCGGATTTACTTTCAGCAAAGGAAAAGATAAATCAAACCTTAGAGGAGAAAAAAATTACAAGAAGTACTCTCCTTCCTCAAATAACTGCTGGGCTTAGCAGTAAAAAATCGCGAACCACCACCAAAGATGTAAGCAGTACTTATTCTTATAATTTAACAGGGAAGCAGCTTTTGTTTGATGGTTTTAAAACTATTTATGATATAAAATCTGCTTCTTTAAGCGTAGAGGCAGCAGAGTATGAGTATAGGGAGGTTTCTAGTAGTGTGCGGTTTAATCTCCGGGAGGCATTTGTAAATCTTTTGAAAGCTCAGAAACTGGTTTCTTTGACTGAGGAGATTGCCCAGCGCAGGAAGAAAAACCTTGAACTGGTAAGATTGCGCTATGAGGTAGGTAGAGAACATAAGGGTTCATTATTAACCGCTCAGGCAAGTCTGGCTCAGGCTGAATTTGAGGTTACTCAGGCAAAAAGAAATCTTGTTCTGGCTCAAAGGAAATTATTGAAAGAACTGGGGAGAGAACGTTTTAGTCCAATTGTAGTAAAAGAAGAGTTTGATGTTAAGATAGAAAGAGAGGTTCCTGATTTTGAAAGATTGGTGCTTGATGTTCCAGAATTTAAAAAAGCAGTGGTTTATAAAAATATCGCAGGTTTTAATTTGAAATCTGTGCGGGCTGATTTTTCTCCTGTAGCTTCTTTAACTTCTTCTATAGGCAGAACTTCTTCAGATTGGCCGCCTGAAGATGAGGAGTGGTCGGTGGGGGTAAGTGTTTCTTTCCCCCTTTTTGAGGGAGGCAGTCGTATAGCAGAAGTTTCTAAAGCCAGGTCGCAGTTAAAAGAAAAGGAGGCAGAGGAGAAAAGCCTAAGGGATAGTTTTATTTTTACCCTGCAGGAAGCCTGGGTAGAATTTCAGGATGCCTTTGATAAAGTAAATGTTCAGAAAAAATATCTTGAGGCAGCAAAGGAGCGGGCAAAGATTGCTTCTGCTCAGTATTCTACGGGGCTTGTCTCTTTTGATGACTGGACAATTATTGAAGATAATCTGGCAAATGCCCAGAAAGCTTATTTAAATGCCCGGGCTGAGGCATTAATTGCCAAAGCCTGGTGGATAAAGGTAAAAGGAGGGATACTGGAAGATGAAGTATATTAAGTTTTTATTTCTATTTGTAGTGGTGATTATTATAGTTGTGTTCCTTATGAAGGTGAGAAAAAATGAACAGAAAAACATTATTTATAATGAGATTCATCCTTTTTATGGCGATATCTGTGTTTTAGTATCTGCCACAGGAGTTGTTGAACCTCAGAATCGTGTGGAGATAAAACCGCCTATTGCCGGGAGAATAGAAGAAATTCTGGTAAAAGAAGGAGATAAGGTTAAAAGGGGAGATGTTTTAGGCCTTATGAGTTCTACAGAGCGCGCTGCTCTTTTAGATGCTGTCTATCTTAAAGGAGAAGAGGAGTTAAAATACTGGGAGGAAGTTTATAAACCCACTCCTTTAATTGCTCCTATTGATGGCGAGGTAATTGTCCGGGCAGTAGAACCCGGCCAGACTGTAACTGTAAATGATGCTATTCTGGTTTTATCTGACCGCCTCATAGTTAAGGCTCAGGTTGATGAAACTGATATTGGGAAGGTAAAGTTAGGACAGAAAGCAATAATAACTTTGGATGCCTATCCTGATATAAAAGTAGAAGGCAGAGTAGACCACATTTCTTATGAATCTAAAATTATGAATAATGTCACAATTTATGAAGTGGATATTTTACCAGATAAAGTTTTGGAGGTTTTTCGTTCAGGAATGAGCGCCAATGTTAATATAATTATACAGGATAAGAAAAATGTTTTACTTCTTCCTCAGGAAGCAATCATAGAGGAAGAGACTCAGAAATTTGTTCGGGTAAAAACTTTCAAGGGGAGTGTCAGGAAAAAAGTTATTACCGGTTTATATGATGATAGAAATGTAGAAATTTTGGAGGGAGTATCAAAGGAGGAAGTAGTTTTAATTCCATCTCAAAAATATAAACTTCCCACCAGAAAAGAGATATCTTCTCCCTTTATGCCACGCTTTAAGAAAAAATGATAGAACTTGTTAATGTAACCAAAATTTACAGAATGGGTAAGGTAGATGTAGTTGCCCTTAGGGGGGTGTCTCTTAAGATTGAGCCTGGGGAATTTGTAGCTATTTTAGGGCCTTCTGGTTCGGGCAAATCTACACTTTTACATATTCTGGGATTTCTGGATAAACCTGATTCTGGAGAGTATCTATTTTTTGGAAGGGATGTAACAAAATTAAGTGATGATGAACTTGCCTATTTAAGAAACAGGGTGGCAGGTTTTGTTTTTCAGCAGTTTCATCTGCTTAACCGAATGAGTGCTTTAGAAAATGTAGAACTCCCTTTAATTTATACTAAACATACTAAAAAAGAGAAAACTTTGCCTTTTGAGAAGTTGAAAGTAGTAGGTTTAGAGGATAGAGCCCATCACCGGCCTAATGAACTTTCCGGAGGCCAGCAACAGAGGGTAGCTATTGCCAGGGCTCTGGTAAACGAGCCATTGCTTCTTCTTGCTGATGAGCCTACAGGAAATCTGGATACCAGAAGTGGAGAAGAAATAATCAAAATTCTTAAAAATTTAAATGCTCAAGGAAAAACTATTGTGGTTGTAACTCATGATGAAAATATCGCCCATCAGGCGCAACGCGTGATTAGAATGCAGGACGGGAAAATAATCTCTGATGAATCACCCGGAAGGATATTTAAAGGACAAACAATAGAAGGCCAATCGTTTTTTCTAAAGGAAAGAAAAAAATCTTACGGATTTAATTCCAGAGAAATTATTGAAAATCTACGCCAGGGATTGCAGTCAATTTTTTCCAATCGTATGCGTTCGTTTCTTTCTATGTTGGGTATTCTTATTGGTATAGCCTCGGTGATTACTATGATAGCCTTAGGAGAAGGGGCAAAACAGGCTCTTTCAGAAAAATTTGCCTCTTTAGGGACAAACCTTTTGATTGTAAGACCGGGTTCCTGGAGAACCAGAGGTGTGGCTTTAGAAGCAGGTGCAGTTACCCGTTTTACTCTAAGTGATGCTGAAGCCATTGCTAAACTCAAATATGTTAAAAGAGTTTCTCCTTCAGTAAGAGGAAGGGGGCAGGTTGTCTATGGAAATAAAAACTGGAATACCTTGGTGCAGGGAGTTGGCAAAGATTATGCTGAAATGAAATCCTCTCAGCCGGTTGTAGGCAGATTTTTTACTAAAGAAGAAGAAAAGACAAGAAAAAAACTTGCCCTTTTAGGAATTACAGTGGCAAGAGAACTTTTTGGAGATAAAAATCCAATAGGTAAGACTATAAAAATTAATCGCATAAATTTTAGGGTAATAGGAGTTCTTCCTGAAAAAGGGCAATCTCCTCGTGGAGATAGAGATGATGTAGTTGTAGTTCCTGTAACTACTGCAATGTATCGCCTTCTGGGGAAAAAATATGTGGATTACATTGAGGCAGAAGTTGATGGCCAGAAGTTTATAGATGAAGTAAAAAAAGATATTGAGAACCTTATCAGGAAAAGGCACCGTCTTAAAGCAGATGATAAGGATTCTTTTTCTATCCGGGATATGACTGAAATAAGAGAAACTTTTATGAATATGATAAAGACCATGACCACTCTTTTAGGGTGTATTGCTGCTATATCTTTGATTGTAGGGGGAGTGGGGATTATGAATATAATGCTTGTTTCTGTTGCTGAACGTACTCGAGAAATAGGCCTGCGTAAGGCAATAGGTGCAAGCAGCAAAGACATAATGCTACAGTTTCTTATTGAGGCTATGGCTTTAACTTGTTTAGGAGGGGTGGTAGGCATTATTGTTGGTATTGGCGCATCTTTTCTTCTGTCTCTATTTGCTGGTTGGACAACGAAAGTATCTTTATTTTCTATAATTTTAGCCACGGTTTTTTCTGTTGGTGTTGGTGTTTGTTTTGGGTTGTGGCCTGCCCGTAAAGCCTCACGATTAGACCCTATAGAAGCATTAAGATATGAGTAATAAAAGAGCGCGTAAAATTAATAAAGATATAACCGCAGGAAAATTAAGTTCTTCTCTCTGGAAGCTGGCTACTCCGATAATGATAGCAGCTTTACTGCAGGATTTATTTACCTTAGCAGACCTTTTCTTTGTGGGAAGGTTAGGGCATATAGCAGTGGCAGCTTTATCTATTTCGGGAGTTATACTTTCAGTAATAATGATGGTGGCCATAGGTATATCTTCAGGGGCTACTGCTTTAATAGCCCATTTTACAGGAAAAAAAGATTATACTAATGCCGACAGGGTTCTTTTTCAAGTTGTAGTTATAAGTTTTATCAGTTCAGCAGTGATGGTTTTAGTGGGTGTTTTTGGCACTGTAGAATTACTGCGTATATTTGGAGCAACAAAAGAAATTATTTCTTCTGCCTGTGGATATTTAAAAATAAATTTTATCTTCTCTATTGTTATATTTCTGTTTATTGGTTTTAATCAGGCTCTGAGAGGTTCAGGGGATGCAGTTACTCCCCTGAAGATTCTTATTCTTTCCAATGCAGTTAATATCCTGCTTGACCCTTTATTTATTTTTGGTTTTTGGTTTTTTCCTCGGTTAGAAGTTGCTGGTTCTGCAGTAGCAACTGTTATCAGTCGCGCTATGGGAGTAGTTATTCTTCTATGTCATTTTATGTATGGGCATTCAAGTTTACATTTTTACCGCGATATTTTTAAAATCAACCTTCCAATTATAAAAAGAATAGTAAGTATCGGATTTTTTGCTTCTTTTGAGGTTTTGTTGCGTCAGATTTCACTTCTTTTGCTTCTTCGTTTTATTGCGGTATTTGGTGCGGTTAGCCTTGCTGCTTATGGTATAGTTCTACGCTTAAGAATGGCTGTGATAATGCTTGGATTGGGAATGGGTAGTGCCTGTGGTGTGCTCATCGGACAGAATATGGGAGCGGGCCTTTCTAAAAGAGCAGTAAAGTCAGGATGGGTGGCATTAAAATATTATGAGCTAATCATTTTACCGCTTGCTTTAATATTTTTTATTTTTGCTCCTCATATAATAGGAGTTTTTAATAATCATCCTGATGTGGTTAAAATAGGTAGTAATTTTTTGCGTCTTATGGCGATTACCCTGCCATTTTTAGCCTCAGCACTTGTTTTGGGTAGAGGGATAAGTGGTGCTGGCGATACAGTTGCTCCGGCAGTAATGACTGGGATTGCCCAGCTGGGGTTGCGGATTCCTTCTGCTTTTATAATGGCTTTTATTTTTGGTTTGGGTATAAATGGTATCTGGCTAGGTATTAATATCTCAGATATCTGTCAGGGCATAGCAATGCTGTGGTATTTTAAGGGAAGGTTTTGGCAGAAAAGATACTATCAGCATCGCAGTATTTTAGAGGCAGAAAATATTATTATTACTTAGAAAAGGAGAATATAATATTAACAAAGACAAGGAGGTGAAATTATGGTTATGTTAGTTAGACTTTTGGGAGTAGTTATTGTAATTATGGGAGTTATTTTTGGAATAAAGCCAGAGGTATTTCAGAAATATGTGAAATTCTGGAATTCCCGAAAAAGGATTATTACAGGTGGAATTATAAGTCTTTTATTCGGGATTATTTTCTTATTGTCTGCTTCCAGGTGTCGGGTACCAGCAGTTATTACTATCTTTGGAATCTGGGCTATTGTGAAGGGAATAATCCTATTTGTAATAAACGAGAAGAATGTGAATACTTATCTTGAATGGTGGTTGAAGAAACCCTTATCAGTTATGCGCATTATGGGAATTATTTCTCTGGGTTTTGGTATTCTGATTATTTTGTGTGTATAAGTATAGTTGTTCTTAAGAAAAGAAGGAAAAGTGCCTTTCTGTGGATGTAATAAAAGGGGATATATTGGAATCGTATAATGGGAGTTGGAAAAAGAAGACATTAAAGCGTTTGTCCTGCCACTTGAGGAAGTTAGGTAAATAATTGTAAAAAATAATTCTGGACATTCCCCAAAAAATAACCCTGAATTTCTCTAATGCGCTATAATCCAGTGAGCTAAGAAAATTAAAATCTGATTAGCTGCAAAGGTGAAATTTTAGGTTAAACCCGGATTTTGCATTA
>QNCE01000030.1 GCA_003644405.1 Candidatus Omnitrophota bacterium
AAGCTACCTATCCTCCTTATGAAGAATCTCTAAGAATGCGTCAACTACCCGAGGATCAAATTGAGTACCTCTTCCCTTTTTGATTATCTGAATAGCTTTCTTTTTAGGATAAGCTTTTCGATAGGGACGATTAGAAATCAAAGCTTGATACACATCGGCGACAGCAATAATTCTTGCTCCCAAAGGAATCTCTTCGCCCTTTAGCCCCGTGGGGTAACCTTTCCCATCCCATCTTTCATGATGATAAAGAATATAAGGAATAATATCGTGCAAAGAATGGATAGGTCTTATAATATCTATAGCAATTTGGGGATGTTTTCTAATCTGATTTAACTCCTTTCTAGTAAACCTACTATTTTTAAGAAGGATTTTTTCGCTTATCCCTACTTTTCCTAAATCGTGTAGAATCGCTGCCTGTCGCACCTGCTCTACTTCTTGAGGGCTCAATCCTAAATGGCGGGCGATCTCTGTAGCATAGTAAACTGTACTCTCAACATGTTCTCCGGTATAGCTATCTTTTAGTTTAATAGTCCTGGCAAAAGCAAAGACAGCTTCGATTAAACTCTGGTTTGCTTCTTTAGTAAGTTTTCTTATCTTTTCTTTTAAAAGACTAATTTCTCTTGCCTCTTTGCCCTCTAATGCTTCTTCGTAGAAAAACTCCTTTTTACCTTTGAGATTCAACGAAGAATACACTCTATCTCCACCATCTTCTTTAGCTTTACTCAATACTTTCTCTGCCAAGCTAATTAAATCCGAACCCCTAACCACAGCGTCTTCGGGATAAGAAACTACAGCGATGCTCAACTTCAACTTTATAGAATTCTTTCTATCACCAAAATTAAACAACCGGAAATTATCTAAAATCCTTAGAGCTAAACTGGTAGCCATAGCTCTATCGGCACTTAAAGAAACAACTACAAATTCTTCACCTGCAAATCGCACTACAACATCGTATTTTCGCACTATTTTTCTTAAACAATCTGCCACCTGCTTTAGTATCAAATCACCAAATTTTTGTCCATATGTCTCATTTATAGATTTGAAATAATCTATATCTAACATTATAAGAGAAAAGGGATGGTGATTCCTTTTAGAGCGATAAAATTCTCTATCTACAACCTCCTCAAGATATCGATAATTATAAGCTCCTGTAAGATAATCCTTCAATACTACCTGAGCCAACTCTCTATTTCTCTTCTCTAACTCTCGGTTTAACTGTTGAAGTTGATCTTGTATTCGCTTTCTTTCTGTGATATCGATAAATGTTACCTGAACTGCGGACCTACCTTGATAAGTAATTCTAGCTAAGGAAGCATCTACCCAAACAATCTCTCCATCTTTTTTAATTCCTCGTACCTCATAATGGAAAGGAGAAATCCTCCTCTGAAGATACTCTCTGAATCGTTTAAAAAAAACTCTTCTGTCTTTAGGATGAATCAATCTTCTAATCTCTGTAGAAGAAAAAGAAAGTAACTCTTTGGGAGTATAACCAAGAATTTTTTCCATAGCAGAGTTAGCGAAAACTATTCGTGGCAAAGGACCATAAGCAACTATAATCCCTTGTAAAGACTGCTCTACCAGTGTACGGTATTTTATCTGCTCCTCCATGAGAATAGAATCTTTTCTCTTTATCTGAGTAATATCCTCCACTGTCTCAACTACGTAGGCAATCTTTCCACTCTTATTTTTTATAGGTACAGCTGTTATATTGTATATTTTTTTATTTCTACAGACACCTGTCTCTGAAGAATGCGTCCTTCCGGTAGCAAATGCTTTTACAGTAGGGCAGTACTCATACACTTCTTTCTTGGGAGGAGAATAGAAAGAGCGATAACAAAGGGGTTTTTTTCCTACATCGATGTTAGGAAACCACCTCTTAAAAGTTTTATTCACCCAGATTATCTGCATCTTAGGATTTACTAAAGAAACACCTATCGCTACATTATCCATTATAATCTTGAGGGTCCTTTGTGTATTTTTTGCCATCCCTGAATAGGAATGAAATCTTTCTCTTATCTCACTCTTAAAATATTTAATTATAGCACTAAATAGAGAACTTGAAAAATCAAAATTTTGGGAGAAATAGAAGTTTAAGGATAAACAGCAAATTGATTGTAAGGATTTAAGGAGGAGGTGGATTTCTCTATCTTGATAAGCTTTCTTCCTTGAAAAAATAAATATACCTCTTTCATAGGTTCACTCAAGAGAGCAGTATCTAACTCCTGATAAAACCAAACCTCTAACCCCTGATAATTAAATACCTTCTGGGGAGGCCCAAATAGAGTAATGAGTAGATACAAAAAATCTTCTCCATTCCGATTAGAAGCAAGAAGATTTAATTTTAAAAGAAGCGTATTCTCTTCTTGAGAAAAGCTTGGGAAAGACCCTGCAAATAAAAACAAAATTATAATTAAAAGAAAGGCTATGTTTCTCATATCCCCTTTTAATATAAACCATAATTTTAAAAATTTTTCAAGTAAGGGAAGGTAAAACTTTTTATCAGAATAGATCCTCTTGATTTGTTTTTAATAAGGAACATACTAATTCATCAATATGGAATAGATAAACATCTATTATCTATCTATAAGACTATCTATTTCTCCTACTATCCTCTTCCAAAGGTTCTTCGCCTTAAGGATGCGCTCCACTACTTCTCTTACTGCTCCCTCTCCTCCTCTATTTTTAGTTATGTATAAAGCGCAACTTTTCACCTCTCTAGGGGCATCTCTCACCGCTATAGGTAATCCTACTATCCTCATCGCACTCATATCTATTAAATCATCGCCTATAAAACATATCTCAACCTTTTTGACTTTATACTTTCTTTCAATTATCTCTATCGCTTTACTCTTAGGAAGAATTCCTCCTATTACTTCTCTTACTCCCATGTCCCTGGCTCTCTTTCTTACCACTTTGTTATCCTTAGCAGTAAGAAAAATCGTGTTTATACCTACTTTATTTAACAAAAAAACGGACAAACCATCCTTAACATTAAAAATCTTCAACTCTTTATCTTGATTGTCATAGATTATCTCTCCTTTTGTTAGAACTCCATCGACATCCAAAACAAGAAGTTTAACTCTTTTAAATCTTTCTAATATTTTACTCATCAAACTAATCCTGCAGATATTAAATCTTGAACATCAAGCATTCCTACACATCGACCTTTACTATCAACAACAGGAACCTCATCTATCTTTTTTGATTCTAAAACCTTTAATGCACTACTAGCTAAGTCATCATCTTTCACTACTACAGGATTTTTAGTCATAACTTCTTTAACTTTTCTCTCTAAAATATAAGGGTCTCTCTCTAAGTGCCTTCTTAAATCGCCATCAGTAAATATCCCCACCAACTTCTTATCTTTATTTACTACCGAAGCTGCTCCTGCATGAGAAGAAGTTATTTTTATTAGCACCTCTTTTATTAAAGCATCTTCTTTAACTATAGGATTAAATTTACCTTTCCTCATAATATCTTTCACCTTAAGAAGAAGCTTTCTACCTAGTGAGCCCCGAGGATGAAAGAAAGCAAAATCCTTCTCTTTAAATCCTCTTATCTTCTGTAACACTACAGCAATAGCATCGCAAATAGCTAACATCGCTGTGGTAGAGGTGGTAGGAGCTAACCCTAAGGGGCAGGCTTCCTTCTCCACCTTTGTGTTTATAAGAGCATCGGCATACTTTGCTAAGCTAGATTTCTCATTTCCTGTAATGGCCACTATCTTTGCCCCAATTTTTTTAATAAAAGGTATTAAATTTTTTATCTCTTCTGTTTCTCCACTATAGGAAAGTACCACCACTACATCATCTTCTCTTATCCTTCCTAAATCTCCGTGAACTGCTTCTGCAGGATGAAGCCAGAAAGAAGAGAAACCAAAACTTGCTAAGGTAGCCGAGAATTTCTGACCAATAATACCTGCTTTGCCCATACCTGTAACTACTACTCTCCCTGAACATTTAGAAACTAATTCTACAGCCTTAATAAACTTTCTATTTAATGATTTCTTTAACGAGTACAGAGCTTTCCCCTCTATAGAAAGAACTTCTTCTGCCCACTTTAGAATACTTTTATCTTTCTTACTTCTCATCTATTATCCTTCTAACCTCTAAAACTTTTTTTATAAGATCGTCAATACGATTTAAAGGAAAAGAGGTATATCTATCTGAGAGGGCACGCTGGGGATGAGGATGAACTTCCAGAAAAAGACCATCACATCCACAGGCAACAGCAGCTAAACTCATAGGTAGAACAAATTTTCTATCGCCTCCAGAAACCCCTTTCTTAGCAGAAGGCCTCTGTAAAGAATGGGTAGCATCGAAAATTACAGGGTACTCGAATTTCTTCATAATGAGAAGAGAGCGAAAATCAACTACTAAATTATTGTAACCAAAACAACTTCCTCTTTCAGTAAGAAAAATTTTATTGTTACCAACAGAAGTAATTTTTTCTATAACATATTTGATATCATAAGGAGACATAAATTGTGCTTTCTTAACATTTACTGTTTTTTTTGTTTTTGCTACCTCTAAAATTAAGTCTGTCTGGCGAGACAAGAAAGCGGGTATCTGAATTACATCTAAAACATCCTTTACCTCTCTTACTTGATACCGACAATGAACATCACTCAAAATAGAAACAGAAAATTTCTTCTTTACTTCTTCTAAAATCTTAATTCCTTTCTTAAGACCTGGTCCCCGATAAGATTTGAGAGAAGTACGATTTGCTTTATCAAAGCTTGCCTTAAAAATGAAATTCAAAGGATACTTAGAAGTGACTTCCTTAAGGTAGCTAGCTATTTCTAAGGTGCTCTTTTTGTCCTCTATTACACAGGGTCCTGCAATAAGAATAAACTTTTTCATCTCAAGATTTATTTACGAACGATAACCTCTCTGAGTAAGTATCCACTCTACCTTTTTAAAATCCTCCTCAGTATCTACCCCCCAGGAATCAAATTGAGTAGTAACTACTTTAATTCTATGCCCTGCCTCTAAGGCTCTTAACTGTTCTAGTTTTTCTGCCTTCTCTAAAGAAGAAGGAGGAAGATTTTTAAAAATGTATAAGAAATCTTTGGCATAACCATAAATCCCAATATGTTTATAATAGGTGGGGGTTGCTTCTTTCTCTCTTCTATAAGGAATAGGAAATCGGGAAAAATAAAGGGCAAATCCCTCTCTATCTGTAACTACTTTAACTACATTTGGATTATTAACTTCTTCCCAATCGCTAATTTCCTTCCTTAAAGTAACCATTACCAGTTTAGAATTATTCTTTAACTCCTCTACCAAAGCATCAATGGCTGAAGGGTGAATCAAAGGTTCGTCTGCTTGAATATTTATTACAAAATTTACATCGATATCTCTTACTACTTCAGCTATTCTATCTGTGCCCGAGGTATGTTTCTTAGAAGTAAGTACAACTTCAGCACCAAAACCTTGAGCAACATTTTTTATTTCTTCACTGTCACAAGCAATGATAAGTCTATCTAAACTAGAAGAATTTTTGGCACTTTCCCATGTCCACTGCAATAAAGGTTTACCTAAGAGTAGCTTTAATAGCTTCCCTGGCAATCTTTGAGAATGATATCTAGCAGGAATTACTCCAATTACCTCCATACATCACTTTATCTTATAAATTTTGATATCTGTATTTTTCATTCTTCTAAGAAGTTCTGAACAGTTAGTCGTAGAGGCTCCTAATTTCCCTACCACTACTCCTGCAGCAAGATTAGAAATCACACTTGCTTCCAAAAAAGAAGCTCCTCCAAGAAGTGCTAAAGTAAAAACTGCTATCACTGTATCTCCTGCCCCTGTAACATCATAAACCTCCAAAGCATAGGTGGGGATATGATAAACTCCCCCTTCCTTTAGAAACAACCTCATTCCTTCTTCTCCTAGAGTAATAAGGAGAGCTTGGGGCTTTAACTCATCTAAAATTACTCTTCCTAAGAGATTTATCTCCTCTCTAGATTTGAGGCGCATATTAGCAGCTATCTCTGCTTCTTTTAAATTAGGAGTTAAGGCGGTCACATCTTCATAGTAGCTAAAATGATTTTCTTTAGGATCTACTGTAATTACCTTCTTTCTTTTTTTACACAACTTAACTAAATTTTCTACTAGATAGGAATTTATCATACCTTTACCGTAATCTTCTATTATTACTCCCTCAACCATATCAACTGCTTTTTTTATTTTCTTTAAAACTCTAGCACTAAGTTCTAAATGAAGAAATTCTTTAGACTCCCAATCCACTCTTACCACCTGTTGATGTTGAGCTATAATTCTTGTTTTTAAAGTCGTAGGCCTGTATTTATCTGTAAAAATTAAACTTGTATCCATACCTCTCTTTTTAAGAAAAGACAAGAGGGTATCGCCAAAATAATCTTTGCCCACTATCCCACACAAAGTTACCTTAGCTCCTAAATCTATTAAGTTAAATGCTACATTTACAGCACCCCCTCCCAGAAACTTCTCTTGACTAGCACAGATTACTGGTACAGGAGCCTCAGGAGAAGTTCTCTCTGCTTGACCGAAAATATAGTGGTCTAAAATAAGGTCCCCTATCACCAAAATTTTTTTACCTTTCCATTTTCTAATGAGTTTTCTTAACTGAACCTTACTTACTTTCATGACTCAAAATATTTATAAAGAATGTATTTTAACACAACTTAGTTTGTAGAGCAACGAGTTTTATATGAAGCGTCTTTAAAAGTATTCCCTGTATAATTGAAGAAGCCGATTCCACACAGATTGGCCAGGATAGTTAACCTCTTCCAAAAATCTTCTAATTCCATACTTTATCACCCCTAATAAAGCTAAGTTAGGTAACCTAAATTGAGGTATAACTATCTCCATTGTAGGAAAGGACTCTTGGATAAATTCATAAAATCCCTTTAAGGAAGAAACATTCCCTAAGAATAAAACTTTTTTACTCTTAGAGGGGAAATCTTCTAAAAAGGAAAGGAGTTGCATCAACCTTTCTATCATTACTTTCTTAATAGTAGAATTTATACTTTCCAAACTTACATTCATATATTTTTCTTCACCCTTTTTTATCACTATTTCTTTACTAAAGGATGAGTTGGAAAAAGATAGGTAACAGTTAAGAATCTCAGAAGACACTTGAGGAGAAAAGGCAAAATTTCTCTCTATTTCTTTTATTAAAGCCTCTCTTCCAAACCTAGAAATACTAAAGTCAATTTTATTTTCTACTAACAGTGAAATAAGGGTATCTTCTTCCTCTATATTTACTGTAACCAACAATGAAGAATGATCTTTTTTACCAAACTCTACACTTAAGTCTCCAATAGGAGCAAACACTACTCTTGAAAGTTTTCTCCCTACATTTTCAAAAATTTCCTTTAATTGAGTAAGCATTTTTCTTTCTGTATAAACTATATAACTTTTGACATCTATTTTATGACTCTCTAAGCTAAGAGGTAGGTCAAGATACGTTTTTCCACCTACTCTATACTCTAAAATAATATGATGAATACAGAAATGATTTAACTCCAAATTTGCATTCTCTATGTATTGCTTAACTGAATCTATAACCTTATGAGTAATTATTTTCTTCCCAAAAGAAGAAAGAGGAATGATATCTTCGACTATCTTTACTGTGGCTAAATTTATAGGTAAACGAAGATAGATTCTCTCTATCCCTAGAGAGTGTTTTTTTTCCTCTCTTCTTAATATTTCTTCTAAAGAATCAATACATTCTCTAATGATTTCCACCAGTCCAGTGGAAGAGGAAGGAATTTCTCCTTGATAAAGAGGGAAAAAATTGTTTCGATTATAGGAAACCAAAAGAAACTTTAGGACATTTTTTTCTATCCCTAAACCGCATAACCCTCTCATCTTTTCTTAATAAATACCTTATCGTATCTTAAGTCAATATACCTTAAGGAAGATAAAGTATTATTAAATCTATCTTTCAAAAGTAAGGTAAGAAGCTTTAATTTTTTTTGAAAATCACTGCTACCTAAAACGATTCTTGTATCATTACATATAAGAGATAAACTCCCTAAGTCTTTAGCTACAATAATATCAACTTTACCCAAGTTAAAATTTTTTAGTATCTTTATTAACTGACCTGCTTTTCTAACTTTTTGATCTTGAATGACTTCTCCTTCTGCTAGCTTAGAGGGACAACTGCCAATATCTACAATGATTAGAGATTTTGACGCAACACCTTCTTTTGTAATAATTCTGAATTGGTTATCCACAGTATAGAAAGTATCTCCACATTTCACTTGGAAGAAAGGGACGCGTGTCTCTATCTCAAATAATAAAAGATGGGGGAACTTCTTTACTATTTTTACCTCTTTAATTTCCGGATAAAAGTGTAATAAATGCTGACGAATCATCTCTAGATTAAGAAAAAGGAGTGATTTACCTCTTACTAATCTTTCGATATCCTTTAGAAACCTAGTTTCTTGGGGTTTTACTTTTACTTCTTTAACTTGAAAAAGCTTAACTTCTTTTATTCTTCCCTCCCTATAAAAGAAAGATCTAATTCCTAAAATCACAATAACGAAAGCAATTATAGCTAAAATATACATCCATACCTTCTTAGAAAAAAAACCTCTAGAGACCTCTCTTTCCCTTTTCTTCATTTACTGGTTAACTTTTATTCTTCCTCTTTCTAACGCTAAAACTACCATTTTTTTTATTAACCCATCAAAATCTATGCCATAACATCTTGCTGAAAGAGGAAGCAAACTGTGGGAAGTAAGCCCCGGAATAGAATTTACTTCAAGAACGAAAGGAGTATTATCTCTGCTTAACCTTATATCTACACGGGAGAAGTGTTCACAGCCTAAAGCTTTATGTGCTTCTAAAGCTATTCTCTGAATGCGAGAGTAAACTCCTTTATCTAAAGGAGCAGGGGCAAGAAATTCTGCTAAATTATCACTGTACTTAGTAGTAAAGTCAAAGTAACTACTTTGGGGAACGATTTCCACTACTCCTAAAGGCTTTTCTTCTAATATCCCTACGGTAAATTCTCTTCCCTCGATATAACTTTCTAAAATTACATTCTCTCCTAAAGAAAACGCTTTACCTAGGGCATGGTTGAGTTGATATTTGTTATAGACAATAGAAATTCCCAGACTAGAACCACTAAAGTAAGGTTTTACAACCTGAGGAAAACTAAAACTTTTGTTTAAACTATCCCCTCTTTTAATAACCAAAAACTCTGGTGTGGGAACGCCCATTTTTTTAAATATTTTTTTGGAAGCAATCTTGTTCATAGCTAAGTAGCTTGCTAGCGGTTTTGAACCTGTATAAGGTAGATCCATTTTTTCTAAAATACTCTGTATCCCTCCATCTTCCCCAAACCTTCCATGGAGAGCTATAAAAGCAATTTCTATCTCTGCTTCTTCGAGTATTTTCCTAATTATTTTTTCATCAGTAGTAAAAATATCTATAGGTTTGGCGTTTATTCTCTGCCTCTCTAAGGAAAGACAAACTTGTTCTCCTGACAAAAGAGAAATATCTCTCTCTTCAGAAACTCCTCCCTGGAGTACTCCTACACAAATCTCTTTTAAATTTAACTCTCCCATATTACAATTTCTTCTTCTAACTTTACAGAAAATCTTTGGTAAACTTTTCTTTTTATAGTTTCTATTACAGATAATGTATCTCTAAAGGAGCCCCTCCCCTTATTCAGAATAAAGTTTGCATGCTTAGATGATACAAAAATAGAACCAATGCCAAATCCTTTAAGACCACACTCTTGGATAAGCTTTCCTGCCCACATCCCGGGAGGATTCTTAAATATACACCCTAAGCTGGGATAAGAAAGGTCTTGCTTCTCTGCTCTTTCCTTTAAGAACTCAACTGCTCTCTCTTTGACTGACTTCCCTTTCTCTAAAACCAGTTTCACTTTAGTAACTATAAAGTCTCTAAGAGAAGTGTATCTATATCCATAGTTAATTTCATGTTTCTTTAAAATCTTTGTCTCTCCTTGAAAAGAAACTGCCTCTACTTCTTCCACGAAAGAGAAAAATTCCCTCCCAAAACTAGAAGCGTTCATCACACACATTCCGCCCACAGTAGCAGGGATACCAGCGAACATCTCTAAACCTCCTAAGTTACTTTTTACACAGTAATCTAACAAATCTCTAAAGGAAGTAGCTGCCCCTACTTCTAAAGTTAGACTATCGATTCGATTTATAAAGACAAACCCCCTCCCTAACTTTACTACTGCCGAGTTAATAATTCCCTCATCGTTTATCAGAATGTTAGAGCCTCCCCCTAAAACATAACAGGGGATATTTTGTTTATTTAACTCTCTGAGTAAATGAATTAAATCTTCTTTCTGGGAGGGGAGGAAAAAATTCTTTGCCCTTCCCCCTACTTTGAAAAAGGATAGTTTATTAAGAGGGTAATACTTTAGCCTTATTTCTTTTAAACTCTTCGATAATATCATTGAGTAAAATATTTATATCTCCTGCTCCCAAAGCCAAAACTAAATCTCCCTCCTTTAAGAGAGGTAACACTTCCTCTACTAAGTGATCTTTAGGAAAATAAAAACATTTTTTATTGAAGTGTTGTTTAAGTTCTTTCCATAAAATTTCGTCATCAAAACCTGGAGGTTTTACTTCTCCTGCAGAGTAAATATCTGTAAGAATCAAAACATCACATAAAGAAAAAGATTGAGCAAACTCCTGGTAAAGATAAGATAAGCGAGAGTAACGATGTGGTTGGAAAATCACCACCAACCTTTCAGGTTTAAGAAGCTTAGCACTCTTTATAGTAGCCTTAACTTCTGTAGGATGGTGAGCATAATCTTCTAAGAAAGCTATCCCTTCTATTCTATCCTTAACCTCAAATCTCCTTTTTGTCCCTTTAAAAGAAATGAAGGCAGAAAAAACCTTATCCATATCTTCTCCTAAATAGTAAAAGAAAGCTATTACTGCTAAAGCATTTAAAACATTATGTTCACCTATGAGAGGAATCTTTACCTTTGAATAATTTTTATCTTTGATAGTTAGGCTAAAAGAAGTAAACTCTCCATCAAAATTTATCTCCTTTGCAAATAGATCAACCCCCGAAGTGTAACCATACTTCAAAGAATTCACCTCTTGGATAATAGACTTTAATGGCTCAAGATCCGCCCATCCTATAACTAATTCTTTAGTACGATAAGCGAATTCTCTAAATGCTTTATCTAAATTTTTTCTATCTCCATAAAAATCAATATGTTCATTATCGATATTGGTAATTATAGCTATCCACGGATAGTAGTTAAGAATTGTACCATCACTCTCATCAATTTCGATCACAAAAAAATCCTTCCCCCACCAAGAAGATTTAGAATAACCAAGAGGCTGAGCTCCTATAAAGGTAGAAGGTTGATACCCTAAAGAGTTAAGAAGATGGGTCAGGAGTGCGCTAGTAGTAGTTTTACCATGGCTTCCACTTACCGCAATAACCTTCTTATCCTTAGAGATTTCTCCCAATAGCTTACCTCTCTTTACTAAAGGAATTCCTCTCTTCTTGGCAGCCATAATCTCGATGTTATCTTCTCTTATTGCTGAAGAGTAACATACAAGTTCTACTCCATCCAGATTTCTCTCACTATGTCCCAAAAAAACCTCTATTCCTGCTTCTTTTACTTTTCCAAAGTAGAAACTTTCTTTAACATCCGAACCACTAACTAGGTAACCCTTATCTTTGAGAAGCATAGCCAAACCACTCATCCCTGCACCCCCAACACCTATAAGATGAATCTTCCTTATTCTAGATAGAATTTCTTCCATAACCGTTCAAAATCTTGATAATTATTTATTAATCCATAGTTAGAGAATAAAGCTTCTTTAAAGTCACAATGTCTTCTCAACCGTGAGAGAAATTCCCTAAATTTAACTTCTCCAAATCTCTCTATAAGAAAGTTAATCATACTCCAAGCTTGGAGATAAAAATTTTTCACATAATAGGGTGATTTCCCTTTTAAACTATTAGGAGTTAGCTTCTCCATCTGAGAAAATTCTATATACTCCCTTCTTTTTATAAGCTTCTCTACAGAATCAACAAGATGTTGAAAAGAAACTGAACTAGAGTAGTTAAATTCAGTATACATAGCTACTCCCTCATCAAACCAAAGAGGCAATCTTTCCATTCTTTCTATATACTCCCGGAGTATTATATGAGTAAGCTCGTGACAAAGGATTGAAGGAAAATTCTCTTGTCCGGGATAAGTGTATATAGCCTTACCTTTATAATCAACACATGCACCTGACCACAAAGGACAACCAAATCTTTCCTCGTAGTCCCTTTTATCTTTAGCAATCAAAATCTTCCCTCGATCTTCCCAGATCCAAGGGCGTTCTCTTACTAGAAAGAATTCTTGAGTGATCATTCGGTATAAATCCTCTGCTTCTTCTTTTACCTTCTCTACATATCTCTCACTAACCTCTGGAGCGTAGTATATTATAAAGTGAGCTCCCTTTAATACACTTAAATCATGAGTTTGAGCAAAGCTCTGGGATATTAGCAACAAAAGACAAAAATTTATTACAGAATTCACTTTCTTCCACCCATAAATTAAGAGACACTAACCTTTCTTTTACCCTCTTCTGTAATAGAGAATCAGTTAAAATCTTTTCAAAAGTCACCTTAAAATTTTGAAAAGAAAAATTTCTTTGTGAAAATGAGTATCCCGCTCTGTGTTGAACAAAATAAAGAGCATTTTTCTCTTGGTGTTGAGAAGCCTGAGGATGGGGTATAAAGAGAGGAAGGACTTTATAGTAGGAAACTTCTGCACAGGTCAAAGCTCCTGCTCGAGATATTAAAATATCACTTGCAGAATAAAACAATCCTACCTCCCAAGAAAAATCTTTTACTAAGTAATTTTTTTTAAATATTTTACCATAAAAATTTTTAAAATAGGAATAATCTCTCTGTCCAGTTAGATGAATTACTTGAAAATCTATTTTGCTTTCTTCCAACAATCTCTTAAACACATTATTAATAAATCTAGAACCTTGACTACCTCCAAAACAGAACACTACTGGTTTCCAAGGGTGAAAACCTAATATTTTTCTTGCTTCTTCCTTACTCCATTTTTTACAGCAGGAACGTATAGGAATCCCTACTTTTATAGTTTTTCTTTCTATCATTTTAGAAATTTTCCAAGGATTAAATCCCCAATAAATCTTCTTTACAAAAAATCCTAA
>QNCE01000031.1 GCA_003644405.1 Candidatus Omnitrophota bacterium
CTAACCTCAAGGAAGAGTTAAAATTATGGTAAGGATCTCTCTCGTGATTCCCTTCCTTATATTTTTGAGCATAAAAAGAGTTTACATCTGTTTTTGAAAGAAAAAGAAAATAAGAAAACTTATTTATCTCTCCCTGGTAAATAAATGCTTCCTTAAAGGTGGCATAGCTCCCTAACTTTTGAAGATAAGAAAAGCTAGGATTGCCCTTTCCTTTTTTAGTTATCAGATTAATTGTTCCTCCTATAGAATCTGAACCGTACAAGGAACTAAAAGGGCCTTTAGCTACTTCTACTCTTTGAAAAGGAAATAAGTCTATATAATTATAGGCGTAAAAATAACCGGCAGTAGAGGCAGGATCATAAAGTTTTATTCCTTCTAAAAGTACTTGGGTATGACGAGTATCTGCTCCCCTTATAAATACACTTGCCTCCCCCATTTGGGAAGTTGTAGCATATCCTAAATCAGAAATATCTTTAAGAACCTCTTGAAGAGTAAATTCACCTTTTTTACTAGCTTCTTTAACATTAAGAACTTCTAAAGAGAAAGGTTCGATATCCACACTGGTTGCTGTGCGGTGAGGAGTCACTACTATTTGTCCTAACTCTATTTCCTGAGCGTGAGAGACTTTAATAACTAAGATAATTAGAATGCATCCTATCAGCCATTTCTTCATAAACTTACCCCCTTCTTAAAGCTATTAATAAAAAACCCCCTATACCATAAAGGTATAGGGGGTGCACCCTGATTTTCTTTAGCCCCAAATGAATTTTTAGGTTTCAGTCCTCGCTAAAACCTAAACTGATCTCTGTGGCAGGTCTTCTGACTCTGGGATCATCCTACTTGCCCGCCTCTGGTGGGCTTGCCCGCCTCTGGTGGGCTTGCCCGCCTCTGGTGGGCTTGGTGCGCCTTCCCATCCCAACGTAACGTCGGGATAGTGGCACTTCATCCCGACATAACGTCGGGAAAATAGCACCTTTCGTCCCCCATCACAGCACCGGGAGTGTCCTCGATTTTCACGAGGTTCCCTATTAAGCCTTAAAAGGCACCACAAAGAAATTAACTTTTATTATAAAAGAACTTCTCTAAATTTATCAAATTTATTTCTTCTTATCAAGTTTATCTGGAAAAAGTGGACAATCAAAAGCTTTCTCAGGACAAAATCCCATTCTCTTACACTTCGGACCAGCAAAAGAAAATACTTCAGGAAGGATTCGTTTGCACAAAGAAAACATTTTATAAGCTAATGCTCTTATCTCCCACTGTGCCCGTAAGCATAATCTCTCCGAGAAGAAATGTAAAAGCTCTCGGCAATTCATAGTTACTACTATCTTTGTCTCTACTGCTTGAGGTAAGATAAATCTTAAATCCTGATTAAGCTTTTCTCTATCGAGTGTCTTCTCTTTTCCTAAAATTTCTTTTAATTCCCGATATTTCTCTCTAATAATAGTTATTACCTCTAAAAAAACTTTTTTTGCCTCTTTATTCTTTTTTATTGTTGGAGGAATAATATAATTAAAATTCTCCATATCTACATAGCGCTGACTCTGTTGAGAGTATGAAGCAATACGATGTCTAACTAATTGGTGAGTACAAATGCGAGAAATACCCTCTATAGAGAAAGTAAAACTTACATGCTCTAAGGGGCTTAAGTGTCCTCTTTCTATAAGGTGAGCGATAAATTCCTTAAATCTCTTAGATAATTTTTCTTTTTTAACATAAATATTGTAAGCAGAAAGCTTAGAATAACATTGACGAGCGCAAGCATATATTACTGCTTTAGGATTTTGAGTGTAGGAGAGGAGCTTTACCTGCATTGAAACTGTTGAAATTTCTTACGGTACTTTTTAGCTACCTCAACCATTCTCTGAAGGGAAAGTTCTACTTCTGGCCAATCTCTGGTTTTTAGTCCGCAATCAGGATTAACCCAAACTCTATCCTTACCAAAAACACCAATCGCTTTCTCTAAGATACTTTCTATACTTTTTTTACTAGCAGGATAACGAGAATGGATATCCCATACGCCTGGGCCAATACTTTTTTTAAATCTTACTTTCTTGAAATGGTCTATTATTTGTGCTCCTTCTCTTGCAGTCTCTATAGTAATTACGTCAAAATTCATCTTAACTAACCATTTGATTATATCCTGAAATTGAGAATAGCACATATGAGTGTGAACCTGAACTTCTTTGGGAAGTTTGGTTGTAATATTAAAGGCACGCACTGCCCAACTAAAATAGAAATCCCTTTTAGCTTTCTTTAAGGGAGAAAACTCCTTAAACGCTGGCTCATCGATTTGGATAATTTTTATCCCTTTCTCTACCAACTCCTTAGCTTCTTGATTCAAAGCAGACGCTAACTCAAAAGCAATCGCATAAGAAGGTAGGTCTCTCAAATTATAGCTCCAAGCGACAATTGTGATTGGCCCAGTAATTATACCTTTCACTGGCTTTAAAGTAAGTTTTTGAGCATAGGATATCTCTTCCACAGTAAGGGGAGTTATTCTTTTAACCTCTTCGTAGATGATAGGCGGTCTGTATACTCTTGTTCCATAAGAAATCACCCATCCGTTATCAGTAGTCAGAAATCCTCCTAAATTCTGAGCAAAGAATTCAACCATATCAGACCTTTCAAATTCCCCATGAACTAAAACATCCAAACCTATTTTTTCTTGAAATCTTATTAATTTTTCTATTTTATCCTTTATAAAACTTTTATAGCTACCTAAAGAGATATTTCCTTTTCTATAATCTCTTCTTATTTTACGAAGCTGTTTATCTTGAGGAAAGCTGCCAATAGTAGTAGTAGGAAACAAAGGAAGAGACAGTTTAGTCTTTTGAGCTATTTTTCTCTCCTTAATTCTACTTTCCTCCCATGTAAGGGTGGCAAATTCTTTATCTCTCTTCTTAAAACTAGACTTTCCATCCTCTCGATACCAAACTTCTGCTTCTTTAGTTTCTCCGAAAAATACTTTCTTTATCAAACTCAACTCATACAGCCTTTCCTGAGCAAAACTTATTCTACTTTTTATCTTTTCATCTAACCTAGATTCATCCTCTAAAGTGAGAGGAAGGTGAAATAAAGGACAACTGGGAGCAATAATAATTTTCTCAGAATCTATATGAGCAATCTTTTTAATATTTTCTACCAGTTTTACTTTCTTAAAAATGTCACTCCGTCTTACTCCTCTACCATCTACTACTCCACAGATTAAATGTTTATCCTTAGGGAAACCATATTTTTTTAAAAGAGCAAGATTATTTATCCCGGCAACGAAATCTAAACTTAAAGCATGAAAGGGTAAATCGTATAGACTCTTTAGAAAATCTACACTTTCATAGTAGGTAATGAGATTTACTCTTACTTTAGTTTTTAAAAGATTCCGATATACATCTATGATTATTTTCCTCTCTGGATAAGAAATATCTAAAACAAAGGCTGGCTCTTCTAGATGGATTAGCTTTGCTCCTTTAGTATAAAGTTTTTCTAAAAGAAGTTTGTAGACCTGAGAAAGCTGATAAATCAAAGATTTAAAATTCCCTTGGGCTCTGCTTAGTTTAAGAAAGGTGTAAGGTCCAATAATATATAAAGGCTGACTATGGAAAGAAAAAAAATTGTTCAGATAGAATAATGGTTTATTCCAGCTTAAATAGAATTTTTTATGAGAGGGAATTTGAGGAACTAGATAATGATAATTGGTATTAAAGTATTTTTTTAACTCTAAGGCTTTTTTCCCTCGAGCATATTCAAAATAATCAGAAAGATTCTTAACTCTATAGACACCAAAAATTAAAGCAGTATCAAATAAGTTATCGTAATAGGTAAACTCCCCTAAAGGGAAAAAATCAACATACTTTTTATAAGTATGTATTCGCTCCTTCTCAATATTCTCCATGTATTCAATAAGCTGATCTTGGTTTATCCTCCCTGACCAAAAACTTTCTATTGCTGTTTTAAATTCTCTTTTTCTTCCTAGGCGAGGAAAACCGTAAGCGTAGATGTGCATTTTAAAGAAAATATTAAAGGAGGACGGGCTTCTCTAAAACTGCTTTAAACTTCCTTAATATCAACTCGTACACTCCAAAAAGTACTCCTACGTACATCAAATCAGAAATTAAAGAGGTTCTAAAAAAGGGAATGGCAAAAGTATAACATTGAATTAAACCACTAAAAGTGCGAGGATACCACCCCATAATCCATACTCCCAAGTTGGTAATTATAAAGAATAGGATTGAGGAAAAAATTGTCCAGACAAAAACGCTCCAAAAAGTTCTTCTTTTCAGAAAATAACCTATAAAATAAATAACTAAGATAGAAGACCAAGTGAAAATTACTACATCATGAAGACCTACAATTAAATCAGAAATTATATACACACCTAGAGGAATCAAAAAAGCATAACGTTTCCTAATATAGACTCCAGAAAATAAAGCTACCGCTACTAGAGGAGAAAAGTTAGGAAAATGGGGAAGGATTCTAGAAATAACTACTATAATTATAAGAAGAATAGCAGTTAACATAGGAAGGTAATTTATCAAACAATTACCTTTTTGTCAATACATAAATTCCCTGAAGTTTTCCCATTTTCCCAGCTATCGGGCAAAGATTTAAAAATATTTAAATTTTTACCTCAAAAAGTTCTTGAAAACATTAGAGTTCCAAAATTTTGGGGAAACAATTTCTCCATTTTTAATTTTCTTATCTTAATGTTAAATAGAATAATCATTAAATTTTGGGGGCTCCAGATAAATTCAAATTTCTTCCAATCACTTCAAAGGTAGAGAAATTATTGCTTTGGTCCCTTTACCGAGAGTACTTTCAAACTGTAAATTCCCGTTATGAGCTTTGATAATTCCATAACATAAGGAAAGACCAAAACCAGTGCCTTGTTCCTTAGTAGTAAAAAATGGCTCAAAAATCTTTGCTAGTACCTCCTCAGACATTCCTTCTCCGGTATCAGCAATTTCTATTTTAATTTTATCTCTCTTAGGAAAAGTAGAAATAGTGATTGTGCCTCCTCCTTGCATAGCATCGTAGGAATTTTTTAGAAGATTTATAATTACTTCCTGAATTTGCTTCTCATCAACCTTTATCTTAGGTAGAGGCTTATACTTTTTAACTATTTTCACATTTCTTAAAAAAAACTGATGCTCTATTAACTCTACTACTTCTTCAATACATTCGTTTATATCTACTTCTTTTACCTCTCCTTTACTAGGTTTAGAAAAGAGAAGGAGACGCTGTATAATACCTTTAGCCCGTTGGCTCTCCTCTACAATAACCCTTAAAGCTTTTTCTATTTCAGCATTCTTTATCTCTTCCATAAGAGCAAGTTGAGCCCTTCCCGAGATAATCATTAAAGGATTATTTACTTCATGAGCCATATCAGAAACTAATTCCCCTAAACGAGCAAGACGCTGAGCATGTTCTATTTTCTTCTTTTCAGTAATGTCGTAGCCAAAAAGAATTAAACCTGAAACAGAATCCTGTGTATCTTTTAACACACTACTATCCCAAGAAATCTCTAACTCTCTCTTACCTTTAGTAAAAATAGGTACCTGAAAACTTCTAAATATTCTCCCTGCCAAAGCCTGTTTAAAAGCCTTTCTTACTTGTTCCTGAAAAGAAGAAGGAATAAAAATATCACACCAATTTTTTCCTAAAATCTCTTCCCGGGAATATCCTGTAATATTTTCTAAGAATCTATTGACAGTAAGAATATTGCCTTCTTTATCTACTACTAAGATTATACTATGAGCGTTCTCGATGATACTCTCAATAAGAGTGGCTCTTTTCTCCAGCTCTTTCTCCATTTGTTTTTCCTCGTTAAGGTCCTCAACTATAACAATTGCTTTCTCCTCACCATCCTCTTTTAAAGGAATGCCTACAAAATTTTTCACTGTAGTTTTACCACTTAAGGAGGTATACTCTAAAGGGCCTAATTTAAAGTAGCTACCGTTTAAACAATCTTTTATCTTCTTATCCAAACCTATCCTTTTATGCATTTCTATATTGAATACATCTAAGCTCATAAAAGTTTCTTTTGTATCTCCAGAAATATCTAACATTGCTTGATTAGCGTACTCAATCTTCCCTTCTTTATTTACAATATACACTCCAAAAGGAGTTTGGTCTAAAATATGCTTACTCATCTCATAAGCCTTTATGAGTCTTTCTTGAGTTAATCTTTTTTCCTCCTCATTTTGAATTTCCTCCTCATTTTGAATAGCCTGAGAAAGAATAGCAGTTATATACAGCTGAAAAGGAGTAAACTCTCTTTTCTCTTTAAAAAAAGCACAAAGTACCCCTTTAAATTTTCCCTCCACACCTACAAATGTACCTAAGTAGGTCTTTATTCCCATTTTCCTTATAATCTCGTTATCACGATAAGGAGAATTTTCTACATCAATTACTAAGGGATAAATAGCTTCTTTGGAAATAATCTCACTATAAGGAGTCCCCTCTTTAGGATAGAAAAGAGGGAAATCAGAAGGAAGATTAACTCCTTCTATTACTTTAAATTTATCCTTTTCTTCTCTACTGTATAGACAGATACACTCTCCTAAAACTTTCTGAAAAGCACTCAAAAGTTTTTGAATATTCTTCCGATGGTCAGGGCCCAACTCTAGGAAAATTTGGTTAATTCCATTTAAAATATCCTCCTCTCTCTTTTTCTCAGTTATATCACAAGCAATCTCCATACGTACTAATCTTCCATCAGGCCAAGGAACAGCCTGATCTCTACAGGAGTACCAGCGCTTCGTCTTTGGGCTTTGAAAATCCCAGACTACTACTCCAGTAGGCTTCCCTTGAGAGTCAACTAACTTGGGATTAGGGCAAAAAGGGCAAGGACCTTTCTGGCCTGTCTGAAGAACTTCGTAACATTTTTTTCCTACAACATCCCCAAATATATTTTTTAACTTTTCATTAGCATAAATAATTTCATAAGTTTGCATATCTGCTACATAGATATAAGCATCCAATCCTCTAAGTAGCGCTTCAAAGCGAAGATTACTCAAACGCATAGCCTCTTCTACCTTCTTTCTTTCTTTAAGAATTTGCCATATAAACTTTGCACTTGCTCCATCTATCACCGTTATCCTTCTATCTCTTACTTGGCTCTCTAGAAGAGTCTGAACACTAACCTTTCCTGTAACATTAAAAATAATATTTATATCCTCTTCTATAAAGGTATTCCAGTGAGAACTAAACCTAATCCCCAGAGATTTAGCTAACTTTACTGCTGGCGCGTTCTCATCTATATCTACCAATCCCACTATTTCAATGAGGGGATCGGTAGAAAAAATATCTAAAAGGGCTCTCCCTCTGTTTCCTCCCCCTACGATAAGAATTCTCTCTTTCTCGCTCTTTTGTGTATTTCTACTCTCCAAAGATTTCATCAATCTTATCTACCACCTCTTCTAATCTTACTGGCTTTACTAAAAAGTTTTCCTCACTATAACCTAACTGCTTTAATTTCTGAACATATCTTTTTAAATCTAAAGACCCACTCATCACTAAAACTTTGGGCTTTTTATCTAAATCCTTAATTGTTCTTAAAACCTGAATACCATCAACTTGGGGCATTTTAATATCTAAAAGGATAAGGTCTACTTCTTGTGTTTTAAGAATATCTATGGCTTCTCTACCTCCAAATGCTTTTAAAGAAAAATATCCCTTAAAATTTAGGAATCTAGATAGTATCTCTACAATTTCTGGTTCATCATCGACGACAAGAACTCTTCTCACCTCCCTCCCCTTTCTTAAAAGCTATTATATCACAAATAGTTAGCAATAGACAATAAAAACATTATTCCCAAGGTAAATAGGTAAAAAGAAGCTAGGTTGCGCAAGTAAGGAGAAGCTGTTTTTATAAGGAAAGTGATTCTGGTTAATCCCCAAGAGAAAAAAACTACTGTTATAGCCATAGGAAAAAGAGAAAATAAAGAAAACACTGAGAGAGAGAGATAATTTTTAAAATAGGAGTTATTTCAGGCCAATTCCATAAAGGTATGAGAAAACCGCTAGCCTCTAAGGCACAACCAAAACCTAAAAGAAATCCCCAAACGATGTAGCCACCCCATATCTTATAAAGTTTTATGAAACCTTTTTCACAGAGATTAAAAGTTTTATTATTAAAAATCAATATAGCAAATACTATCATTATTACTCCACTTGCCGAGAAGATAGACTTTAGAGGAAAAAAACTTTTAAAGTAAGTTAAAGCAATATTCCCAAAAAGAGAATAGAAAAATAAAGGTAAAAATCTAGAGAGACTGAAAAGAACAGTAATAAGAAGAATATTTCTTAAATTAAAGGAGGTGTTAACTAAAGTGAAACCTAAAGGTAAAGCACAGCTTGTGCATCCAGCAAATCCAAAAAGAATCCCTAGTATTGCTGCATTTATTAATATGGAATGACCAGAACCTAAAGAATATCTCTGTAAAGGAAGAATAAAAAAATATTTTCTTTGAAGATAAATTGCAGTTAAAGCAAAAAGTAAAGGATAAAGTGTCTCTCTTATTTTCTTCATTCTTTAATTATTCTTATCAATACTTTATTCTCTCTAAAAAATTCATCTTTCACCTTAAATCCCCCTCCTAAGAAGTAATTTTTTAAAAAATCTTCTTCTTTAACCGGTATCTCCGGATAGGAAAGTGGTTTTAATCCCAAGCCTAGAAATATTAACCTTTCTAAAGGATAAGAAGAAATATCTGTAGAGATAACATCCTTTAAGTTATACCATCTTTTACTTTTTAGGAAAAAACTCAATCCTCCATCCTTTAGGTTCCCAGTAAGGAATCCCTAACTTCAAAAGATTATCAGTAAATTCCTCTAGAGCATAGTAGGTATTAATAAAAGAGTGCGTTCTTAAAAAATTTTCAAACTTCGATAGCCTCCAGAAAGGAAAGGCAAGAAGGAACTTTCGGTAGTTAAAACTTATGAGATTTAAAAACTCTTTCCTCCGATGATTCAACTTCCCTTCTAAAATAACAGTATTTTCAGAAATTTTCACTCTGTTGAGAGGTAAAAAAGGAAAAAAAATTTTAAAAGAAAGGTAAATAATAGCTGCCAAAAGGAAGGCTATTTCTATAAAGTAAAGTATCCTTTTGTATCTGGGCATTAACTTAAAGCATCTTTTAAGAAAGCTAAAACCTTGTGATGGATTAGATTATTGGTAGTTAGATATCCTATATTCTGAGGGGTAGGGTAAGCTCCTTTTAAATCAGTGAATTTGCCTCCAGCCTCTTGAATCAAACATACTCCCCCTGCAAAATCCCACGGTCGATCATGGTACTCCACTGCTCCATCTAACTTCCCTTCAGCAATGTAAGTTAATACTCTTGCCGAAGAACCAAACATCCTTATATTAAAGACTTCTTGAGCTAACTTATCTAAGGAGCTAAGCATAACTTTAGGAGAGTATCTTATACTAGAATCGAAGGAAAAAGAGCATTCCTTTAAATTTTCTCGCGAAGAGACATAAATTCTTTTATCATTTTTATAACTACCTCCTCCTTCCTCAGCTACATATAACTCCTGGGAAGAAGGCATATATATTACTCCCAGGATAAACCTTCCTTTGGAAAATACTCCCACAGATACCCCAAAAATATCTATATTTCTTATGTAGTTATGAGTTCCATCTAATGGGTCTATAATCCAGAGGTAATCGCTATCTATATCTTTTCTTTCTCCCTCCTCTGCTAAAATTCCATGACGAGGAAATTTAATCTTTATCTTCTCCACAATAATTTTTTCTGCTTCCCTATCAATCTCTGTAGCTAAGTTTCTATCTCCTTTATGGTAAATCTCTCTTATCTTACCAAAATTATCTAGCAAAAAACTTCCTGCCTCTTTTACTGCTTCTATCGCTAAATTTACCATCTTCCCTCCTTAGGTCTACCTACAGGCATAATTAGCAGAGGTTCCTTTTTTATATTTAGAATTTCCTTTACCTCCTCATCATAAAAAGCACCTACCGCTACTGTAGCTAACTTTAAAGCAGTAGCTTCCAGATATATATTCTGACTCACATATCCTATCTCCATCCAAACATACCTTACGCCTCTTTTCCCATAGTGAGAAGTAGTGATAGAAAAGTCAGCAGAAATTATGATTAATAAAGGAGCCGTTTTTACCCATCTCTGGTTTAGAGAAGCTCTTGCAAGTTGAAAGCGAGTATCCTCAGAAGACAGTTTAGTAAGAGTATGTTCTCCTGAGTTATAGAGATAAATTCCTTTATCTAAACCCTCTACTTCTCCTACTACTATGTAAAGAAAAATAGGGTAAAGAGCTCCTGCAGATGGCACAGTTTTTCTGCCCCATCTATTTTTTCCATATCCTGCCCACAGAAGATTAGATACTCCCTCTAAAGTTAAGGGTAAAGATGGGTAATCTCTAATTGACTTTCTTACATCTAAAGCTTCATCTAAAGAGAATTTACTCTTCTTGGGGGGAGGTAAAAATATCTTTTCTTGGGAAAAGGAAGTACTGCTCATCATAAAAAGTACCAAAAATATTATAAACCCTCTCACCTTATACGTTTTTATTATAAAAAGATAAATTTAATTTCACAAGAGAAAAAAAGCCCTGTGCTTTAGAAAAGCACAGGGCAAAAATATCTTTTTTTAAAGATTAGTATTCAGGGTAAGGAGGAGGAGACTGAGGACCTTTTTCTTCCTTCTCAGGTTTTTCCGCTACTACACATTCAGTAGTAATTAACAAAGAGGCAATAGAAGCAGCATTCTGAAGAGCAGTTCTCGCTACTTTAGTAGGATCAATTATTCCTGCTTCAAACATATCACAGACTTTATTTTTCTCTGCATTAAACCCTACATTAGTTTTTTCTTTTTTAAGTTGCTCTACAATTACCGAACCTTCAAAGCCAGCATTAGAAACTAACTGACGTAAAGGTTCTTCCAAAGCTCTCTTAACAATGCTTACTCCAACCTGCTCATCTCCCTCTAATTTTAATTTCTCTACTGCAGAGATGCACCGTAGGAGTCCAATTTCACCTCCAGGAATTATTCCTTCTTCAACTGCTGCCCGAGTAGCATGAAGAGCATCTTCTACTCTTGCTTTCTTCTCCTTCATCTCTGTCTCTGTAGCTGCTCCTACATTTATTACTGCTACTCCTCCAGCTAACTTTGCTAATCTTTCCTGAAGCTTCTCTCTATCGTAATCGGAATCTGTTTCTTCAATCTGTTTTTTTATCTGACTAATCCTTCCTTGAATAGCACTAGTCTTACCTGCTCCCTCAACAATAGTAGTATTTTCTTTATCTATCCTCACACGTTTGGCTCTTCCTAAATCATCTAAAGTTACACTTTCTAACTTTATACCTAAATCCTCGGTTATCGCTCTTCCTCCGGTTAAAATAGCAATGTCCTCCAACATTGCCTTACGTCTATCTCCATAACCAGGAGCCTTTACCGCGGCACAAGAAAGGGTACCTCTTATCTTATTTATTACTAAAGTTGCTAAAGCTTCTCCCTCCACATCTTCAGCGATTATAAGAAGAGGCTTTCCACTACGAGCAATTTTCTCTAAGAGAGGAAGCAAGTCTTTTACGTTAGAGATTTTCTTCTCGTAAATCAAAATATAAGGGTCATCGAGCACACATTCCATCTTTTCTGTATCGGTAGTAAAATATGGAGAGAGGTACCCCTGGTCAAACTGCATCCCCTCTACTATCTCCATAGTAGTAGCCATAGATTTTGCCTCTTCTACAGTAATTACTCTATCTTTACCCACTTTATCCATAGCATCAGCGATTAACTCTCCGATCTTACTATCTCCATTAGCAGCAATAGTAGCTACTTGAGCAATTTCTTTCTTATCCTTAACAGGCTTGGAAATCTTCTTAAGCTCTTCCACTACAGTCTCTACTGCTTTATCCACACCTCTCTTTAACGCCATGGGGTTAGCTCCGGCAGCTACATTTTTTAAACCTTCTTTAAAAATCGCCTCAGCTAATATAGTTGCTGTAGTTGTACCATCTCCTGCGGTATCAGAAGTCTTTTCTGCTACCTCTTTAACCAACTGAGCACCTATGTTCTCATAGGGTTCTTCTAACTCTATCTCTTTAGCTACAGTGACGCCATCTTTAGTAATTGTAGGAGAACCAAATTTTTTCTCAATTACTACATTTCTCCCCTTGGGACCTAATGTCACCTTTACTGCATTAGAAAGCATCTCTACACCTCTTAAAACTGCTCTCCTCGCTTCCTCATTAAAAGTCAGTTGCTTAGCCATATTTTCTCACCTCCTCGAAAACCCTACAAATTACTTTATCACAGCTAGAACATCTTCCTCCCTCATAATAAGGTATTCCTGATCATCCACAGTAATTTCTGTTCCCGAATACTTCCCATATAAAACCTTATCTCCTACTTTCAGAGAGAGAGGAATAACTTTACCATCTTCAATCTTTCTTCCCTCTCCTACAGCTACTATCTCTCCTTCCTGAGGCTTCTCCTTAGCAGTATCAGGAAGAACAATTCCTCCTTTGGTCTTTTCCTTCTCGTCACAAGGCTTAATTAACACTCTGTCTCCTAAGGGCTTAATCTTCATAATCCCACCTCCTTCCCATTTACTGCCTTAGTTAGCAAACTGTTCTTTAGAGTGCTAAATTATTTTACTGATGTTAAAAATGTTGTCAAGTTTTTTTTAAAAAAAAATTATTTATAACTAAATGAGAATCAGAAAGATATATAAGCTTAAAATTATAGGGGAAATAAAATCCTCATCCCTTTAAAAATAAGGTGGGGCTCATAAATATAGGGAAAATTTAATTTTTTTAAGAGAAATTTGGCTCCCCCTCCGGTAATGATTATATTATCTTTACTTAACCTTCCCGATTTAGCTATCCATCTTCGGTACTTTTCTACCCAGCTATTAATTAACAAAGCAAAACCCTCAATTATCCCTTTATTGATACTTTGGGAAGTAGTTTTAGGTATTTTCCTCTTTAAAACCTTAAGGTCTACTTTAACTCTTTTGCCAAGGAGAGCACATCCACTGAGAGATTTGTAAGCTGACTCTATTCCTGGAAATATAAATCCCCCTAAATATTCTCCTTTCGAGGAAATAAAATCAAAAGTAATTGCTGTACCAAAATCAATTACTAATTTTGCTCTACTAAAA
>QNCE01000032.1 GCA_003644405.1 Candidatus Omnitrophota bacterium
GTTTAGCTAACACCATTGCTTCTAAAAGAACTCTTCCCATACCTTCATAGTAAGAGGCTAAAACTGCAATGTCAAAGATAGCAGTTATTTCAGGAATATCTCTTCTGAAACCAGTAAAAATTATGTTCTCACTTAAACCTAACTGTTGGGTTAATCTTTCTAACTCTTCTCTTAAATACCCTTCACCTACGAACATAAATCTGACATTGGGTATCTTTTTAATTACTCCTTTTGCTGCTTTTAATATATCTCGGTGACCTTTACCTTCCCATAATTTGGATACTACCCCTACCACCAACTCACCCTGTTTTATCCCAAACTCCTGCTTTTTTTCTTCGATATCAATATTTACTTTTTTAAATTTTTCGATTTCGATGCCATCATGGATAGTAATATATTGTTCAGCCTTTCCAATCTTTAACCTCAATCCCCATCTTTTAAGAGGTTCTGATACAGTAATCAATTTATCAGCAAACTTTGCAGCTAATCTTTCTAAAAAAATAAATAAGATTCTACGGGGTGGTTTTTCAAACTCATGAAAAGCAAAACCATGGATAGTATGTATAATTATTGGAACTCTTACAATCTTTGCTGCTAAACGACCAATAAATCCTGCTTTGGAATTATGGGTATGGATGATATCATATTTCTCCTTTTTTAATAAATACACTAATTCCCACAAAGCAATTAAGTCGTGATATACATTTATCTCTTGAACAAAATGTTTAATGGGTTTAAATTCTATTCCACAATTGACTACTTCTTTTATCAAATCACCCCCAGGAGCACAAGCAAATTCTACCTTATATTTTGACCTATCCAATCCTTTCATTATTATTAGCGTATGAATTCCCGAACCACTGATGACAGGTAGGGTATGAACATGTAAAATTTTAAATATTCTACACTCTTCCATTTCTCCTATTTCATTTAACATTGAGAACACTAAATAACACTTTCTCCAATTCAGAAGCAGACCTTTCCCAAGAATAGTTTTCCACTACAAATTTTCTGCATTTTTCTCTTAATTTCCCTTCTCTAATGTCTGCATCGCTAATACTTTCAATTATCAAGTTAGCTATCGAATCAACATCAATACCTTTGAATAGGAATTTTTCATCCAAGCGCCTGAGAATCTCTATTGTACCCCCCACAGGGGTGCCTAAAACTGGCACTCCTGTTGCTAGAGCTTCTAAAGTTACTAAACCAAATCCCTCTAAACACTTAGAAGGAAGTATGAAAACATCTGCTGCCTGATAGTAAAGAGGTAACACTTTTTCATCTATTAATCCTACAAACTTAATATATCTTTCTAATCCTAATTCTTTGGTCAACGTTTTCAATTTAGACTCTAGAATCCCTCTACCACCGATAATAAGCAAAATATCCTTATATCTTTCTGTAACCTTAACCATTGCTTTTATTAAATTTTCTAATCCCATTCTGACGGTTAAATTCCTGATAGTGAGAAGGGTAAATTTATCTATAGGAATGCCTAATTTTATCCGTACATCGTTCTTATTATCTGAGGGTTTAAACCTTTCAATATCCACGCCTCCAGGAATAATTTCTACTTTTAACCGTAATGATCCGTAAAGATCTAAAAGTTTTTGTTTAGAATAATTACTCAATACAACAATCTTACTACAATCCTTTAAAATCTTTCTCTCAATCCATCTTCTTAAAAAGAAACCAACACCTCTTTTTTTACTTTTTACTTCAAATTCCTCAGGCCAAGATGAATGGAAAATATAAATTTTAGGAATCTTCCTTATCCTTCTAATTAGAGATATACCTAAAGCAGGTAGGGGATGATGAAAAATTATTAAGTCGAATTTTCTTCCTTTAGATATATGGTTGAACGTTACATAAACATTTTTTAAAGATGAAATAAAAAAAGTTAAATTATTTCTATAATTGACACTATAACGACAAATTTCAATTTCCTCTTTTTCTCTTAAAGGTAAAATTTCACTTGCTCTCCTGACTAAAACAGAAATGTTGTGGCCCTTTCTAATCAAACTTTTACTGAGCTCTCTAACTACCCTTCCACTACCACCCTTTACGTCAGGGAAAATAATATCATTAACCATTAATATATTCAATTTTCGAAACATCTTACTAAACTTTTCCTATCATCTTTTGACCTAAATTTTCTGCATAAAAATAAATATCTCATCAAACCATCCCTTAGGTATGAACTTGCGAAAAAGTCGCTCATCTAAGATGGAAAGAATATTAATTATTTTATCTACTATCAAGTGATAATGTCTATTTGAAGTTCTTTGGCTAATAGGGTCTAAAATCCAGTAAAATATCCTTGATATAAAACCAGCGAAAGGTTTAGTGTAGACTATTTTAAATCCCGAAATTCTAGCTTCTTTCTCTAACTCTTGGGGTGTAAAAGTATTAACTTCAATCAATCTTTCCATAGGACTTTTAGTAATTTGTCTTATAAGAAAAGGGAGGGACCATATAAACCATCTCAAAGTGGCTATAATCTTACTTCCTATCTTACTGGGTTCAATAAAAATACATCTACCTCTAAGTTTAAGTACCCTATAGACTTCTTTAAAAGCTTCTCTTGCAGTTGGTAGATGATGTAGAATAGCATGACCCACAATTAAATCGAAACTATTATCTTTAAATGGTAATTGTTCAACATCACTTTGCACTAATAGAACATTAATATTTAACTTATTAGCATTACTTTTGCATTCCTTAAGCATGCCAAATGAAAGATCGACTCCATAGGCTTTTGAGATAAAACCAAGAGGTTTTAAGTTTAATAATATCAAGCCATTACCACAACCTATGTCTAAGAATCTATCAATAGGTTGAAATTTATCTTCCATCACGTTTTCATAATCACGCATCAACTTTAAAGAGGTTTTCCTATCAAACTTTATTCGTCGTCTTTTAGAATAAAATCTACTCTCTCTATCAAAAATAATTTTATTTGCCTCTTTTATCCTTCTATCTTTAATTGTTTTCTCCATTATTTATTAATCTTCTTATTAATTCTTTCAATCTGTTTAAAAATTGCTCTCAACACCTCATCTACAGTAATCATTCGAAGACACTTAAGGTTTACGCAATGGCCAGGATGACAATCGATACAATCCATTTTTCTTCTTACAATAATATGGTCTTCTCCAAAAGGCGCCCATTTATTCTCGTGCTCTAAAGGATGAATAGCACCGAAAATTGCTACCACAGGGGTTTCCACTGCCGAAGCTACGTGCATCGGCCCACTATTGTTACCTAAAAATATATCACATCTTTTTATAATTGCTCCTAACTTTTGTAAAGAATTGTGTAATTCTGGTACGATTGGCTTCTCTGACATAAAACTCAAAACTTTATCTAATACATCTTTATCTGCTTTCGCTCCTAATAAAATAACTTTTGCTCCATAATCTTTTATTAACACATCTGCCACCTGAGCGTATCTATCTGGCATCCAACGAGTATGCTCTTCATGTCCACCAGGATGAATACAAATTTTTAAATCGGAAGGTAAAATCTTGTGCTGAGCAAAAAATTCCTCAGCAAACTTCTCAGCTTCTTGACTCAAAATTAACTGAGGTTTTTTATTAATGGTGTCTATGCCAATCGTCCTCACAACATCTAAACAACTTTCAATTTCATGTTTGTAACGATTTTTTACATCTACTTTAATAGTGAACAAAAATCCCGATCCATTCAGAGGGTATCCTATTCTGAAGCTTGCTCCAGATAGATAACCAAGAAGAGCAGATTCAAAGTAGGGAGAAAGAACTACAGCTAAATCGAATTTGTACCTTTTAAGTTTTTTTACAAAATTAAGCTTTCTAATCAAAGAAGCCTTTCGCTCGTATACCATTACCTCGTCGATATCTCTACTTTCGAGAACCAATTCCTTAGTATAGGTAGTGGTTAAAAATCCAAGGAAGCTTTTTGGAAAATTCTCCCTTAACGCTCTTACAGTTGGCATAGAAAGTATCACATCTCCAATCCTATCTGTTCTAATTACTAGTATCTTCTTAACTTTATCCTTAGAAAATTCTTCCTTTGATGAAATTAATCCTATCGTTCTTGCTAACCAAAATATAAACTCACCTAAAAGATCTATAGCAATAAAGTAACCATTCTTTAAGACTCGTACTATCTTTTTAGTAAATCTGTTCTTTATGCGACGTCCTATTTTTGCAATAAACACTCTATTATACTTTCTAACTTAGTCACATTATTTTCTATATCAAAAAATTCCCTTACTCTTCTATAACCAGCTTCGCCCATTTCCTTTCTCTTTCCTTCATCCTTTAATAATTCTGTGATTGCTCTCGTTAACCCATCCAAATCATTAGGCCTCACCAGTATTCCTGTATCCTCTGTAATTAACTCAGGAATTCCTCCTACTTCTACTGCTACCACTGGTTTACTAAAGGCCATCGCTTCTAAAATACACATTGGAAATGTTTCTAAATGACTAGGGAGAACAAATATATCTATATTTTTTAGAATATCGGGTATATCCTCTCTTCTCCCCGTAAAAATAACTTCACCCTGTACGCCTAAATCCTCTGCTAATTTTAATAAAGTATCCTTGTAGTCAAAATTTTCTGTATCTATTCTTGGTATATCTCCTACGAATAAAAATTTTACTTTTCCCTGAAATTCCTGTTTTATATTGGGTATAACTTTAATAAGTACATCCAAATTCTTCCATTTAACAATTCGACCAATATAACAGACAATGTAAGTATCTTCCCCTAAACCTAATTCTTCTCTCAGGTTTACTCCTTTACTTCTTCTTTCTAACTCTTCTATATCTATCCCATTATACACTACTTCAATATACTCTGATTTCACTTCATATCCGATAAGGAAATTTTTTGAAAAATTACTTACCGTCACTATGTGCTTCGCTTTCCTTACACACCATCTATCCACTAAGGACAGAGGATGGATAGTATGAATATGTAAAACGTAAGGGACGCTCAAAATAGAAGTGGAGAGCGTAGTAAGTAAATGAACACCTAAAGAGTTAACAATATCAAATTTCTCTTCTTTTAAAAAAGACATCATGTGAAAAAGATTCTTTAGAAAAGTAAGCATCTTCCTTATTCTTGTTTCTGGCAAAAGATAATAAGGGATATTTATCTCATCCAATCTCTTTGAAAGTTTACCTTTACCAAAAAGAAGGGCAAAAGGCAAAATTCTTCGTCTATCTACTCTCTCTAAAAACTTAAGCCAGACTTGTTCTCCTCCGTATATTTGAGAAATAGGGAAAACAAATAAAGATTTAATGGGTTTTTTCATAGAAATATTTTCCTGCTAAACAAAATACCTGCCAATAAGCTTTCGTTCTTTTCTTGAAATAATCTTTCCCCAAAAGAGATAGAAAAGAAAAGAAACTCATACGGAGAAGCATATTTGCTTGAATAAGTGCAGCACAAACTTTTGATTGAAATTTTCCGTAATGTTTCTCAAAAAAGTAGAGTTCACTTTCGAAAATTTTAGGGTAGAGAAAATTACTAAATTGCCTCACTCCTTTACTCATGTGATGAATAACTGAAACGAAAGGAAGATAATATATTTTCCAACCAATATTTTTTGCTCGTAAGCAGAAATCTGTATCGTCATAATAGATAAAGAAATTCTCATCCATCCCACCGATCTGCTGTACAACTTCTTTCCGAACCAAAAGACACATTCCCCCTAACCATGTAAATTCCTCAGGTCGATTATACCTTCTTCTTAGATATAAATCTCCAATTTTACTCCGATAAAATCTATATCTCAAATCAGCAAAAAAGAAAATTTTATTGACAAGGACACTCCAAAGAGTGGGTGCAAACTTATTGCAAGAATGTTGCTGTCTACCGTTAGGGAAAAATATCTTTGGTCCTAGGATCCCTATCTTGGGATTCTCCTTCATAAATTTAATCATCTCCTTGACTGTACCTGGTAAAATTTCGATATCGCTATCAAGAATCAAAATATAATTACCTCTCGCTTCTCTAAAAATTTGATTTTTTGCAATAGTTGCGCCTTTATTCACCTTATTGATGATGAGTTTAACAAAACTAAATTCACTCTTTACCATTTCTACGCTGCCATCTTCAGAGTTATTATCTGCTACTATAACCTCATAATCTATTCCTTTAATGTTCTCCTTAATTGATTTTAAACAGAGTCTAAGCGGCTCTCTTGTATTAAAATTAACAATACTTATAGAAAGGTCCTTCATTTTACCTCCAAAACCTTATCTACAACCTCCTTTCCTTGCATAACACAATGATCCATATTGCCAATCTCATACCTCCATGCTCCAAAGCGACCTCGAGAATAAATATTTATCTGCTCTAAATAAGGCTGAATACATGCCAAGGCCTTATCTCTATCAAGTGTAGGCACAGGATAAGCATATTTGGCATCGATAAGATTTACAGAAACAATAAATTTTCTATCCTCCTCTGATAACATTTTAGCATTAATCAATCCTTGAATTGTCTCATCAATAATTTTATCCTTATTAACCGGTTTATACTTAGAGTAAGCAATCTCACACATTAAGGAATAGTAATCGCCTTGAGGGGTATTATGAGGAGAGTAATTAGAAAAGTAAGTCACTCGGTAAAAAGGACAATTATTTTCAGGAAAATACATCCAGCATTTATCACTAGGACAAGGTTTTTTTATACCTATTCCTACAACAACTACGCTATTATGTTTTAGCTCTTCTACCACGGAAAGAAATCGAGTCAAATCTGCTTTTCTTATAAATTCATCTAAGGGTATGGTGTTAATAAGAATATCATAATTCCTTCTATCTCCATCAGAAAAAATAATTTCCTTATTCTCTGTATTAATCTTTACTACTTCTTTTTTAAGAAAAAGATGGTCTTTAATGTAAGGGATAAATCTTCTAAAAATCTCTCCTGTTCCACCAAAGGAAGGGAATTTAAACCAACTATTTGGTCCCCATCCAGTATCATCGTATCGAAAAATGATATTCCTTAAAATTCTTTTAATATCTATAATGCTTATCCTTTCTGCAATCCAATTGTAAGACATCTTCTCCAAAGGATGACTCCAAATTTTGTAATTATGAGGAAGCATAAAATATTTAGCAATACCATAGCCAAATTTAGAAAAGATCCATTCTTTAAAATTCTTAGGATTACTTTTTTTAACCTTTTCTTTTAGCAATCCTAAGAGACAATGAAAAATTTTATCTCTAGGTAAATAGCGAATATTATTCTGAAAAGGGTAGGGCACCCATCTATTCATTATCCAGATAAAAGCTTTACGCTTATGTTCTATATAATTCTTACCTAAAATATTATCCAAAAGTCGATCAAAGTACTCATAATGAGAAAAAAGGACATGCCCCCCTATATCCCAAGTAAAGCCTTTACTATCTTTAAAACTTGCAGATAATCCTCCTACATAATCATTCCTTTCAAAAATTTGCCAATTTTTATATCCTAATTCTTTAAGATGGTAGGCTGCGCCTAGCCCTGTCGGTCCTGCACCGATGATTAGAATTTTATTCTCCATAAGTATTTTTTCTATTTATAACCAATTAAAGTTAGAGAATATCCTAAGTAATCATCAAGTATAGTTGGTATTTCTTTCTTAGTCTTTTCTTTTTTAAAAAATTTCTCATACCCAATCTCTTAGCAAAGAAATACAATGTATTTTTTTATCAAGAACTCATCAAAAGCATTAATAAAACAACTGCTCACTATCTCACAAGATTTATATCCAGCTAGATAAGCATTCTTTTTTAATTCAGCATGGGTAAAGGGAATCTCTAAAAGAGGAAATTTATTAAATAATTTTAAAAATAGATGAGCAATTCTATAAGGAAAACAGAATGCATTAGGGACACTTATAAAAGATATGCCCTTTTCTTTTAACAAAATAAAGTGAAAATTAAAAATTTGTTGTCGTTGAGGGTATTTAAAATGTTCAGCTAATCCAAATGACATAGAAATATCAAAATTATTTATCAGGTAATTAGGGATGGTAAGCGCATCTCCTCTTATAAAGCGTGCTCTACAATTAAATTGGGAAAATAATGTCTGTGCCTTCTCCAAAGCAACGTCACTATAATCTAAAAGTGTCACATTAGCACCCTTCAACCCCATCAATAAAGCATTCTCTCTCCGACCCACTCTGATTTCTATAACATCTAATCCTTTAAAGGAATGGTAATTCTTGAGAATTCTCTTTTCAATTTTTCTCCAACGAAGAGAGGATATCTCCCGATGAAGGATGATCTTATCTTCATAAATATCGCTCTTTACCCCTTTCCAAACTTCATTCCATAATTCACTATCGGTTTTTATATTTACCTCCCTCGCTTACTTACATGTATTTATTTAGAAAACTACAAATTATCTTTTTATCAAGGAAAGGAGAAATCTAGCATAGTTTTTCCAGTTAGTCTTACTATATTTAAATGATAGCCTGAAACACTCTCTAGCCTCTTCTTTATATCCTTTCTTAATCAATTCATAAGCGACCCAACTTAAATTTTGTGACAACTCTTCTTTCATGCCCTCTGATAAGTATAACTTCTGGAATTTAATAAAATACTGATAATATCCATAAACCACTTTTTTAGGGGAAGCACTGATAGAAATTTTTTTATCTCTATACATTCGAGCAAGATATTCGGGCACTACCTCCATTTCATACTTGGTAGCAATTCGTGTCCACATCTCTCGGTCTTGGCAACTCACAAAGCTTTCATCAAATAATCCTACTTCATCAAAACACTCTTTCTTTACAACCACTGTTGAAGAAGGTATAAAATTACCTCTTAGTATATTCTGTAGAACCCTGCCCTTTACTACAAAATTTAGTTTTCTAAATAACTTACCCTTCTCGTCTATCATTTCTACCCAGCTATAAACTAAACCAACTTTATTTGACATTTTCTGAAACGTATCTATCTGCTTCTTCAACTTCTCTGGCAACCATTCGTCATCTGAATCTAAAAAAGCAATATATTCTCCTTTTGAGTTTTTTATCCCGGTATTCCGTGTTGCATTCCCTCCCATATTTATTCGATGCTTAATATATCTAATTCTGGCGTCATTAAAATCATTAACTACCTTTTCAGTATTATCGACTGAACGGTCATCAACTACGAGAATTTCAAAATCTTGAAATGTCTGATTCAAAACACTCTCAATTGCTCTCCCGACTAGATGCGCTCGATTATAGGTAGGAATGACAACACTAACGGTTGGCATATCTCGTTATAATTATTTTACTCTATTTCTTTAGTATAAAAAATCTATGATAAGGATATTCAAAAACTCTATAGGTTCTCTTAATAATAAATCCTGCCTCTTGTATATCTTTGGTAATCTTCTTCAAGTGAAAATTTTTCGTACCGATTTCCCAGTAGTGGTCTGGGCTAAAATTATAACTAGGTTTTTTGATCCTTGGTAAAGGGATAAGTTTTTTTATCTCTTTAATTTTCGGAATTTTAATGATGAGTGGGTAAACTCTATTTATATCAGGTAAAGACAGGATTGCGAATTTCTTTGATACTCGAAATATCTCTAAAAGAGCCAACTTAAAATCAGTGTAGGGCAAATGTTCTAAAATCTCATAACAGGCCACTACATCGAACACATTACTCTTAAAAGGAATACTTACAACATTTCCTACTACATTTGGTTTTAAATTTTTTTCGATATCTAAGGCTGTAATATCTATGCCTATTTTTTTAAGATAATCGGAAACAAATCTATTCCCAATTCCAATCTCAAGAACACTCTTAGGATTCAAGTTAACTATTTCATGAATCTGATGCCAATAACTACAAAAACGCTCCTTGGAATTATAAGATTTATCAAAATAAGGAAAAAACTTCTTTGTTGGATCCTCCATACTTTATACCTTTTATATCTTACCTTTTTTTATTATTCCTTGAAAACTTTCTTTTATAACTACATTCATCCCATAATCAAAAATTATATTAGATAACCATATCCCAACAAGATATACCAAGATACCAGCGAAAGCGAGAAAGATAATCTGTATTATATTAATCTCTATAAAGCTTTTTAGAATTAGTATCAGTAATGACATTATAACTCCATTTACAAAAGGAATGCTTATTTTTTTGGCCAACTCTTTTTTACTACATTTTATAATTTTCACACAATCGAATATAAAACCCATATTTGAGAAAAAAATACTCAGGAATACTGCAATCGATGTGCCTAAAATATCCAACTTTACACTAAGAGGGTATATAAAAGTAATAATTATCAATAAACGAACTACCTGCCATTTTGTATCTATTTTTGGCTTACCTATAGCATAAAATAAAACGCCTGTTGTTGCTGCTATTGACCTTACTAAACCCGCAAGTACTAACACTTGCATTGCAGAAATCATAGGAATCCACTTCTCTCCTAGAAATACTTTTGTAAAATCTGGAGCTAATATAAATATTAACCCCGCTATAGGAAAAGATAAAAAGGCAGTAACAAGTAAAACTTTCAAGTATGTTTTTCTTAGCTCTAAAATATTATTTTGTAATTTTGAATATGTAGGGAAAGCTACTTGTGAAATAACATGAGCAATTTCCGTTGCTGGCAGATTGGATATTCTATAAGCCATCTGATAAAACCCTAACATAGTAACCCCTAGTAGTTTTCCTACAAAAGCATCGTCTCCTTGTGTAATTAGAAAAATCAATATGCTCGAACCTAAAATCCACTTTCCAAAGTTAAAAAGCTCACCTAACTTTTCAAGCTCCAATCTAAACCGTGGTCTCCAAGAACTTATCCAATAACTCACAATAAATCTCGTGAATTCTCCAGCCAATAATCCGAAAACGAGTGCCCATACACTTTTAAGTATAAATGCAGCAGAAATAGACACAATAAAATCAACCAAAGTTCCACTAAATTGATATATAAATTGTCTATTAAACTCTAACTCTTTTTGAAAATGAACAACCCCAATGTTACTAAATGCCCGTAGAAGAAAAGAAAATCCAATTACTTGAATAATAACTTTCGCTCCGTATACCTTAAAAAACAACTCCACGTAAGGTGCAACTAGATAAAGAATAATGAATAGAATAAAGCCTCTTAAGACCAAAACTGTCCAGGCAATATCAAGATAAGGGGTTATTTCCTCCTTTTTCTGTATTAAAGCAGCCTGAAAACCAGTCTGAGAAAAAGTTTCTAGAATTGCCACCGTTAACAGTGCTATTCCCATTAAACCAAAATCGTAAGGAGCAAGAATACGGGCAAGGATTATGAGTCGGCCCAATCTAAAAAGTTGCTGAGATATTCTAAGAGCAAATACCCAAAATCCTCCACGGACCGCCCGTTGGAACAAAAAAGGTTCTGATAATGCCAACTCTTTATTCTCCAAATCCATTATTCCATTAGGAGTTATTATTGTTTAATGTTCTGTTGCCAGAGTATCTCTACACTTATGTATTTTAGATTATACTCAAACTGAAGTTCCCTTAACACTGGGTAGCATTAATATTACTCCGGTTAAAAACCAGAAAGGCTCCATAATACGCACAATAATAAAAGTTGCTGCGGCAAAGGAATGAAAAAGTAGTCCTATAAAGCCACTTAAAAATCCTAAAGTTAATCCTTTCAACCATCCGTCTTCTACTGCTCTAAAGATCGACAAACTATATCTAAAAATAGAGATTAATAGCCACATAAATATTGAAAAACCCAAAATTCCCGTCTCTCCTAACACACGAGGATACTGAGCATCTACTAAACCTAAGCCAGTAACTCCCCGACCTAGAAGAGGTCTCCTTTTCCACTCTCTAAAAACCCTTTTCCAAGTTTCGATACGAGCGTATGCTGAATCTTCAAGAGGAATAGGCCTTCCGTAAAGAGAAACTCGAGGTTTGCGAGGAGTAAACGTATATCCTATTCGCTCAATAACCTTCTCTGGCAAGATAAAAGGAAAGGTACACATACCCAACAGAAGTATTCCTATAAGTAAAAGTTTTTTCTTTTTAGTTAATATAGTAAGAACAAGGTATGTAATTATAAATGCTAGGTAACTTCCTCGAGAAAGAGTTTGGAGAAGGGTTATAAATATAAGACACGCTAAAATTCCACAAAAAATCCGCCACCCTCTTAAAGAACTGTATAAGAAAATGCCTGTTGAGATTGCAAATAACAAGACCAAATACCCTCCCAATGTATTAGGTTCACCTTTGGGACCTTCAAACGGAGCAGTAGCTCTTCCTCCCATTTTTTCAATAGTTACTAATGCATAGATGCAAGTTATAGCACAAGTAATCAGAAAGACTACAAGGAAAACTTTTATCTGCCTTTCATCTCGGATATTGTTAGTCACTAAAAAATAAAGCATAAAGTATTCAACGTACTTTAGGATATAAAAAAAGCTTTTTAAGGGATGGACCCCGCCAGTTAATATACCTATGATGGTTGAAATAATACAAATAAGGATATAAGTAACTATTAAACCATTGATTGGGGTCCTTCTAAAAAGCCCCAACTCTTTATTTATTGCCATCTTAGCTAACCAGCTAAAAAATACTACAATGAGCAGAATATCGTCGACACGCACAACTACTGCCCTTGCCGGAACCTCTGCTAATTTAAATTCTGGCGATAAAAGCATAGAGAAAATTAAAATGACCAAGGCCAAATCTGTATTCAGAAAGGTAATTAAAACTAAACCTAGTGCCAAGATAGTCACGGATAAAATAAAGAAAGGGAGTTTTAGAAAAACTATTCCTACTATAAGCAAACTCAAAAGTATACCTATAAGAATAATTTCAATTTGTCCTTTCCTTACCTTCATAGATAAACAAACGAGGGGTCAAAACCCCTCATCTTTAGAAGACTAATTTTACCGGTTACGATTAACTCTTCTCTAATTCGGAACCTTCCTCTCGTCCGTAATACCGA
>QNCE01000033.1 GCA_003644405.1 Candidatus Omnitrophota bacterium
AAAACTATCAATGTAGAGATTTGCTCTAAATGTCACCCTTTCTTTACAGGGAAACAGAAGTTTGTTGATTCTGAAGGAAGGGTGGAGAAATTTTTAAGAAAGTATAAGAAAGAAAAGTAAAATGGTTGATTTCAAAAAGCTAAAGGAAGAATATGAGCAAATCTCTAAGAGGCTCTCTCTACCAGAAATCTATAAAAATAAAGAGGAGTATCAGAAGCTTAGCAAAAGATTCTCTTTTCTGGAAAAGGTGGTTTCTCTCATAAACGAAAGAGATGCGCTTCTCAAAGAGAAACAGGACTTAGAGAAGTTGCTCTCTTCACAATATGAAGATGAACAGATGAAGGTTTTGGCAGCACAGGAACTTTCTGAGATTGAGGAAAAGATAAAAAAGGTGGAGGAGAAGATAGAGGAAAAGCTCTTTGAAGATATAGAAGAAGAAAGAGATATTATTGTGGAGATTAGGTCAGCTGCAGGGGGAGAGGAGGCAGCTTTATTTGCTGGCGACCTTTTTAGAATGTATTCTCGTTATGCCGAAAAGAAAGGATGGAGAATTGAAATTTTGAGTTCCCATCCTACCGAATTAGGAGGATTTAAGGAAATTATTTTTTCAGTTAAAGGGAAGGGATGCTTTTCTCATTTTAAGTTTGAGAGTGGAGTGCATCGTGTTCAGCGTATACCGGTAACTGAATCCGGAGGAAGAATCCATACCTCCACCGCTACCGTGGCTGTTCTAGTTGAGCCTCAAGAGATAGAATTGAAAATAAATCCGGATGAATTAAAAATAGAGACCTTTAGAGCTTCCGGTCACGGCGGTCAACACGTAAATCGCACCGATTCAGCAGTAAGAATCACTCACCTGCCTTCAGGGATTGTGGTAAGCTGTCAGGACGAGCGTTCCCAGATTAAAAATAGAGAGAAGGCAATGCGGGTTCTTAAGGCAAGATTGTTGGATAAGTTGGAAAGAGAACGCACTTTAAAAGTCACTCATCAACGTAAGGTTCAAATTGGTACAGGAGAAAGGAGTGAAAAGATAAGAACTTATAACTTTCCTGAGCGGAGAGTCACCGACCACAGGATAAATTTGACAGTTTATCGACTTAACGAGATTTTAGAGGGAGATTTAGATATTTTAGTTGATCCCCTAAGAAAAGAAGAAAAGAAAAAAATTTATGAAACTAAAGGATTGGCTTAAAGTAAATAGAAAGTTTTTTTTAGAAAGAGATTTAAGGTATCTAATGAGGAATTTATATCCTCAAGTTCCTTCTTTTTATTTTGAGTTGGATAGTTGCTTAGATGGAGATAAATTAGCCTACTTAGATAGGGTAAAGAGTCTTTACATCAAAGGAATGCCTTTAGCTTATATTTTAGGAAAGGAGGAGTTTTTTGGTTTAGAATTTATTATTTCTCAAGATTGTTTCATTCCCAGGAAAGAGACAGAGTTAATAGTAGAGAAGGCGATAAAATTAATTAAAGAACACTCCTTCAAATACATTTTAGATTTGGGATGTGGATGTGCTAACATTGCTATTAGCATAAAAAAGAACGTTGAGAGTGAAGATGTGATAATATTTGCTTCAGACATAAGTTATAAAGCTCTTTGCATAGCTAAAAAGAATCTCTCCCTTCATAGCTTAGATATTCCTTTAATAAGGGCAGATCTTTTAGCAGGATTTAAAAAGGCCTCTTTAGATATGATTGTAGCTAACCCTCCCTATGTGGAAGAAAGATATATCTATGGCTCTCTTTTATATGAACCACGTATTGCTCTGCAGGCCTCTGAAAGAGGGCTGTTTTTCATAAAGAAGATACTATTGGAGGCGCATTACTATCTTAAAGAGAAAGGGTATCTTATTTTAGAGATAGCTTCCTATCATAAAGATTATTTAGAGGAGTTTGTTGTTAATCTCAAAACTTATCAATTTGTGGAATGGATAAAGGATTATTCTAACCTTTTTAGAGGTCTCATTTTGCGAGTTAGAAAGTATGGATAAATTTATAATCTGGAATTCCTCATTAAAGGGAGAAGTAGAGGTGAGTGGTTCAAAGAACGCCTCCTTACCTATTATGGCTGCTACCCTTTTAACCGATGAGGAATGTCGAATCTCAGGGGTTCCTAACTTGAGAGATATTCATACAATGATAAAAATTTTGGAGGGCTTAGGCAAGGAGATTAAATTTCAAGATGGGACGTTAATAGTTAAATCAAAAAAGAGTAGAAGCTATACTGCTCCTTATCCTTTAGTGAGGACAATGAGAGCTTCTTTTTGTGTTTTAGGTCCCCTTCTTGCCAAACGGAAAAAAGCAAAAGTTTCTCTCCCTGGTGGATGTGTGATTGGACCTAGGCCTGTAGATTTACATATTAAGGGATTAAGAGAACTGGGGGCTAATATAAAGATAGAGAGGGGTTACTGTTTAGCAGAGGCTAAATCCCTTATTGCTCGTCACATATTTTTAGGTGGCGAGTTTGGTTCCTCGGTACTGGCTACCGCTAATATCCTAATGGCATCTACTTTGGCTAAAGGAGAGACAATCATAGAATCTAGTGCTTGTGAGCCGGAGATAGTAGATTTAGCTTCATTTTTAAAGAAGATGGGGGCAGAAATTATTGGAGAAGGCACGCCATTGATTAGAGTTAGAGGGAAAAAGAGTCTGGGCGGGGCAGAATTTACTGTGATTCCTGACCGAATTGAAGCAGGCACTTTCCTTGCGGCTAGTTTAGCTACTTATTCTCCTCTTACTATAAAAAATACCAACCCTTTACATCTTACTTCAGTAATAGAGATAGCTAAAAAAATGGGAGCTAGCGTGAAAGTAAATAGTTTCTCTCTATTCATTAAACCTCCTTCTTATATTAAACCAGTGAGCATTACCACTTTACCTTATCCTGGCTTTCCTACTGATCTACAGGCCCAGTTTATGGTTCCTTTAAGTTTAGCAAAAGGAGTATCATTAGTTACCGAAAAGGTTTTTCCCGATAGATTCATGCATGTGGCAGAATTAAATCGTATGGGGGCAAAGATTTCCCGCAGTGGTCCCTATGCTATAATTGAAGGGGTAGGCTCTCTTTATGGAGCAGAAGTTATGGCTTCAGATTTGCGAGCCTCAGCTGCTCTGGTGATTGCTGGGTTAGCTGCGCAAGGCAAAACCGAAGTTTTAAGAATTTATCATCTTGACCGGGGTTATTTTCACTTGGAGGAGAAACTGAAAAAGTTAGGAGCGAAAATAAAAAGAGAGAGATAATGGTTTTAGTTATAGATAATTACGATTCTTTTACTTATAATCTTGTGCAGTATTTGGAGGAGTTGGGAGAAGAGGTTTTAGTCTACCGTAATGATAAGATAACTTTAGAGAAGATTAAGAAGCTAAAGCCTGACCGCATAGTTATTTCTCCTGGTCCAGGAACGCCACTTTCAGCAGGGATAAGTTGTGAGCTTATCAAGAGTTTCTATCAACACTTTCCTATTTTAGGCGTTTGTTTAGGGCATCAATGTATTGGTTATGTGTTTGGAGCTAAGATTGTAAGAGCCCCTAAGATAATGCATGGCAAAGTTTCTCTTATTTACCATGATGGGAAGAAGTTATTTAAAGGAGTAAAGAATCCTTTCTTGGCTACTCGCTATCATTCTTTGATAATTAATAGAAAGACTCTTCCTTCTAATTTAGTAGTGAATGCCTCTACAGAAGATGGTATAATAATGGGAGTAAGGGATAGGCGTTTTCCCCTGTGGGGGGTTCAGTTTCATCCTGAATCAATATTGACTGAGGAGGGCAAAAAGATCTTAAAGAATTTCTTAAGTTTATGATTAAAGAAGCTATCGCTAAACTTATAGAGAATAAAGATTTAACTCCTAAGGAGACTCGGGAGGTATTTGAGGAGATTTTTGAAAAGAAAGCTACTCCTTCTCAGATTTCTGCTTTTCTAGTAGCTTTAAAGAAGAAAGGAGAGACTTATCAAGAAATTTCCGCTGCTGCCAAGGTTGTAAGAGAAAAGGCTAAAAGAGTAAAAATTAATCGTAACAGGCCTCTTTTAGACACTTGCGGTACAGGGGGTTCTAAAACTAATAAGTTTAATATCTCTACTGCTGTAGCCTTTGTTGTTGCCTCTGCAGGAGTTAGAGTAGCTAAACACGGCAACCGGGGAGCTTCTTCCCGCTGTGGGAGTGCTGATGTTTTGGAGGTTTTGGGGATAGATTTATCTCTACCTTCATCTACTATGGAAGAGGCATTAAGAAAGATAGGTATAGCTTTTCTTTATGCTCCTCTATACCACTCTAGCTTTGCGGTAGTAGCTCCTATAAGAAGAGAGCTGGGTATTACTACTATATTTAATATTCTGGGTCCACTCTGTAATCCCGGTTTTCCTACCCATCAACTCTTAGGAGTTTTTTCTCCTGATTTAGTTCTTAAATTAGCTAACGCTTTAGGAGTTTTGGGAGTTAAGCGTGCCTTTGTGGTTTATGGAGAGGATGTAAAAGATGAGATTTCTCTTACGGGTAAAACTTTAGTGGGTTTTTTAGATAAGAAAAGAGTTAGAAAGCTTTATCTATCTCCTTCTTCTTTTGGACTAAGAAGATGCACTTTAAAAGATTTGCAGGTAAATAATGTTGAGGAAAGTGCCAAAGTGATTTTAGATATCTTTGCAGGAAAAGGAGGAGCTCCTCAAGATATTGTTTTGGCTAATGCTAGTGCCTGTTTTTACATTCTTAACCGGGTAAAAAACTTGAAAGAAGGAGTGGAGTTAGCTAAAAGTTTAATTATACAAGGAAAGGTTAGAGAAAAGTTTTCTGCCTTTAAAGATTTTCTAGCAAAATGAGCGAAAATATCTTATCTTTAATATTGGAGGCTAAGAAAAAGAAAGTAGCTGTTCTTAAGAAGAACGAGGAGGGAATTCTTTCTCTTCTTAAAAAAGCTCCATCTATTCGTTCATTTAAAGAAGCAATAGAACGGGAGAATAAAATTTCTATAATTGCTGAGATAAAACAGGCTTCTCCTTCCGCGGGAATAATTAGGAGAGATTTTTCTCCTCAAGAGTTAGCTAAACAGTTGGAAAAGGGAGGAGCTTCAGCCTTATCAGTTCTTACCGAAGAAGAGTTCTTCTTAGGTAAGCCCACCTATATTGAAGAAGTAAAAAAAGTGGTAAATCTACCTATCTTAAGGAAAGATTTTATTATTGATGAGATTCAAGTTTTAGAGTCAAGAGCTTTAGGTGCTGACGCTATTCTTCTTATTATGCATATTATTGATGAGAATAAATTTAAGAAGCTCTATGAGCTTGCTAAGGATTTAGGTATGGATGTTTTAGTGGAGGTTCATACCGAGAAAGAGTTAAAGAAGGTTTTAAAATTTTCTGTAGAGATTATTGGGATAAATAACCGTAACCTTCACACTATGAAGATAGATATAGGAAGGACAAAAAAACTAAGCCCTTTTATTCCTTCAGGGGTAGTTACTATAAGTGAAAGCGGAATAAGCTCTCTTAAAGATATTCTTTTTCTAAAAGGGCTAGGTATAAATGCTGTTTTGGTAGGAGAAGCGCTTATGAGAGAAGCGAATGTAGAAGCCAAGTTGAAAGAGTTGGATATAGATGGTTAAAGTTAAGATATGCGGCATTACCAATTTAGAGGACGCTTTGGTCTGTTCTCAACTGGGAGCAGATGCTTTAGGATTCATATTTTCTAAAGTTAGTCCTCGCTATATTTCTCCTCTTAAAGCTAAGCAGATAGTAAGGAAGTTAGATCCTTTTATAACTAAAGTTGGCGTATTCGTTAATGAAGACAGAGCCCAGGTTTTAAAGATAGCCAAAGAGGTAGGGTTAGATGTTCTTCAGTTTCATGGTAGAGAGTCTGCCCGCTTCTGTAAGTTTTTTTTACCTCATTTTAAAGTAATCAAAGCAATATTTCCTCAAGAAATACCTTCTTTAAATTTGGAGAGTATAGTTAAGTTTGGAGTTGATGGCTACCTTTTTGATGTTTCTTGGCATAAGAAGTTAGAAGGAGAGAGAAAACTTAAAAAGGGTATTATTAAAAAGTTAGCTAAGTTCACTTCTAAGATTTCCTTAATTCTCTCTGGGGGGCTTAACCCTCGTAATATAGAGGATATCCTAAAGATAATAAGACCTTACGCAGTAGATGTAGCTAGTGGTGTAGAAAGTATAGTTGGGAAGAAAGATATGGAGAAGGTAAGAGAGTTTATTAAGAAGGTAAAACTCTATGAAGCTACCCGATAAGAAAGGATACTTTGGAGAGTTCGGAGGCAAATTCGTTCCAGAAACTCTCTGTTGGTGCTTAAAAGAGTTAGAGAACGCTTACTTTCGAGTAAAAAAAGACAAAAGATTCGTTAAAGAGATAGATTTTTATCTCCGAGAATATGCAGGAAGACCTACTCCTTTATACTTTGCTAAAAGGTTGAGCAAGTATCTGGGGATTAAAGTTTATCTAAAGAGAGAAGACCTTCTGCATACAGGAGCTCATAAGATAAACAATACTCTAGGGCAGGTGCTTTTGGCTAAATACATGGATAAAAGAAGGATAATTGCTGAAACTGGCGCAGGTCAGCATGGGGTAGCTACTGCTACTGTGGCCACTCTCTTTGGGTTTAAGTGCGATATATATATGGGAGAGGAGGATATAAAGAGACAGAAGATGAATGTGTTCAGGATGAAGACCTTAGGAGCTAGGGTTTGTCCCGTAAGAAGTGGCTCCAAGACTTTAAAAGACGCCTGTAACGAAGCTATAAGAGACTGGGTAACTAACGTAAAAGATACTTATTATCTTCTTGGTTCAGTGGTAGGACCTCACCCTTACCCTCTAATAGTTAGAGACTTTCAATCAGTAATTGGTCGAGAAGCTAAATATCAAATTTTAAAAAAAGAAGGTCGTCTTCCTGACTACTTAGTTGCCTGTGTAGGAGGAGGTTCTAATGCTATAGGATTATTTCATCCCTTTTTTAAGGATAAGAAAGTAAAGTTCATCGGAGTGGAGGCAGGAGGATTAGGACTTTCTTCTTTTAATGCTGCTAGTTTAGTTAAAGGTAGTATAGGGATCCTTCATGGAGCTAAGTCGTTTGTTCTTCAAGATAAGTTTGGTCAGATAGAGAATACTCATTCTGTAGCTCCTGGTTTAGATTATCCTAGAGTAGGTCCTGAACATGCTTTCTACAAGAAGATAGGCAGAGCTATGTATGCAACGGTGAATGATAATCAGGCTCTCGAAGGTTTTAAACTCCTAAGTGAACTAGAAGGAATAATTCCTGCTTTAGAACCCGCTCACGCTATTTACTACCTTAAAGAAATTGCTAAGAGAAAAAAGAATAGCTTAGTAATTCTATGTCTCTCGGGAAGAGGAGATAAGGATTTAGAGATTGTGAGAAAATGGGGAAGCTAGAAGTTTACTTCGATAAGTTAAGAGAAGCTAATAAGAAGGCTTTTATCGTTTATGTACCCTTTGGTTTTCCTACCATCAAGTTGAGCGAGAAAATAATCCAACTTTTATCTACCTTAAAAGTAGCTCTAATTGAAATAGGTCTACCTTTCTCTGACCCTTTAGCTGATGGTCCTATAATTGAGAAGGCAACGCAGATGGCTTTAAAGGAAGGAGCTACCACAGAGACACTCTTTACCTCCCTTAAAAAATTAATCCCCGGTCTTACTATTCCTGTAGTGATTCTAAGTTACTATAATCCTATTTATGTTTTTGGAGTGAAGAAATTTTTAAGAAGATGCAGAGAAATAGGAGTGGCAGGGGTTATGATTGTGGATTTGCCTGTAGAGGAAGCTACTCTCTATATAAAAGAAGCTAGAAAATTAGATTTAGATACTGTATTTTTTGTTACTCCTACCACTGAGGAAAAGAGAGCAGAGAAGATAATGAAAGCTTCGAGAGGATTTGTTTACTATGTCTCTGTTACCGGGATAACCGGCCCTAAGAATTTATCTCCAGCAAAGATATTGACTAATATTAGGAGTTTGAAAAAAATAAGAAACATACCCGTATGTGTTGGATTTGGTATTCATAGAAAAAATCAGGTAAGAGAAATTTTAAAGGGCTGTGAGGGGATAATTGTAGGTAGTGCAATAGTAAACTACATTGCCAAATATTCCAAAGACAAAAATTTTTTTAAAAAATTACCTTCCTATATAAAAAGATTCTATGTTTAAGATTCTTCATATCGACGGAGTTGCCTTAATCTTTTCTCGTTTGAAAGATTTTTCTACTGCAGGAATGGGAATATTTATAAGGGTGGGTGCTCGCTACGAACCTAAACGGTTGAAAGGGATTGCTCATTTTACTGAACATATGGTTTTTAAAGGAACAAAGAGATTTTCCTATCGGGATATAAAGAGAGAAATCGAAGGAAGAGGAGGGGTGGTTAACGGATACACTTCTCAGGAAATTACTGCCTACTATGCTCAGTTTCTAAAGAAAAACTTAAAAATTACTGCAGAAATTCTTCTCGATATGGTGACTCACCCTTCTTTTGAAGCCTCTCAGATAGAGAGAGAAAGGGGGGTGATTTTAGAAGAAATCAAGATGTACAATGACTTACCTAATTTTAGAGCTCTTTCTCTTTTAGATAAGATTCTCTGGGAAAATCATCCTCTGGGAGAGGATGTAATTGGAGAAGTTGGGACAGTGAAAAATATAAAGAAAAATGATTTAGAACATTTTCAACGTAACTATTATTTACCTCCTCGTATGGTTATTTGTTGCGTGGGAGATTTTCGTTATGAGAGCTTAATTAAGTTAATAAAAAAGAAATTATTAGTTTCATCTAAAGGAGGGAAGAGATTAAAAATTTTCTCTCCTCCTCATTTGAGGAAGAGAAAGATTTTAATAGAAAATAAAAGTTTAGATCAGACTCATCTATGTATAGGTTTTAGAGGAGTTTCATATAGAAGTAGATATAGGTTAGTTGTAGAACTCATTCATGTAATTATGGGAGCGAATATGAGTTCTCGACTTTTTGAAGAAGTAAGAGAGAAGAGAGGCCTATGTTATGATATCTCTACTGAGGTGAAAAAATATCGAGACAGTGGAGCATTCATCATACACTTAGGCTTAGATAGAAGTAATATAGAGTTAGCCTTTAAGTGTATATTAAGAGAGTTAAAAAAGATGAAAGACAAATTAGTCTCCTCTAAAGAATTGGCTCGAGCGAAAGATTTCTTAATTGGTCAAATGGCTATGAATTTAGAGAAACCTCAAGGAAGACTATTTTATTTAGCAGATTCTTATCTGGCTTTATCAAAGATATATACTCTCAAAGAGTTAAAGGAAAGAATCCATCAGATAGATAAGGCAACCATTCAAGGACTTGTAAAGAAACTCTTTGATTTTCAAAGAGTTTGCGTTACATGTGTAGGCAATGTAGATAGAAATTTAAAAGAACATCTTCTCAAGATAATAGAAAAGGAGGTTTAACTGAGACTTTCTAAGAAGGATAAATATATAAGGGAGAAGGCTATAAAAATTTTAAAGTTTACCTTAAAGAAGAAAGCTATAAAACCTTTGATTTTGGATTTAAGAAATCTTTCAGGTTTTTGTGATTACTTTATAATTTGTTCTGGAGAATCACAGCGTCAAGTTAGAGCAATATATGAAGAAGTTTTAGAATCTTGCAAGAAAGAGAAGATTGAAATTCATCACAAAGAGGAGGACAACGAATCTCAGTGGCTTTTAATTGATTTTTTTGAAGTAGTGTTGCATATTTTTCTAGAAGAAAAAAGAAAATTTTATAATATAGAACATCTTTGGAGAGAAGCAAAGAAAGTTCGCCTTCCCAAAAATCTTCTTTAATTTTTTATAAAAAATTAATTTTTTTTATAAAAGAACAGAAAAACTATTGACAAATTTTATAAATTTGTTATAAATTAAAAGTAGGAAGTAAAAATAGTAAAAATAAAAAAGGAGGTGGTTGATGGCAGTTAAAAAGAAAAAAGCAGCAAAGAAGAAAACAACAAAGAAAAAGGCTGCTAAGAAGAAGAAGAAATAGGAGGGTTGTGGAATGAAAGGTAAGTCCATGACGAAAAAGAAAACCTCCCGGAAGAAGGCAGCTAAGAAGAAGAAATAAATAGTGTAGGCACCAAGGAAATTAAAGGGCCCGCTTCGAAAGAAGCGGGCCCTTAATAATTTAACAAGATGCACGAATACCATTTAGCAAAGTCTGTATTAAATAGTGTATTAGAGAAAGCAAAAAATTTTCCTGGCGTTGTAAGTATCTCTTCTATTCGATTAAAAATAGGTAATCTTAAAATGGTAAGTAGCCAAAGTTTTCGGGAAGCCTTCTTTCAGCTTACCCAGGGAACTCTTTGTGAAAAGCCTCTCTTTATATAGAAGAAGTAGAAGGAGATATCCTTACGGTAGAGACAATAGAAGCTACTTTTTCCGATAATTCTACTCCCTCCCAATAAGCTTTTGTATCCTTTTTTATTCTCGTTAAAATGTCTTTCTCTTTTTAAGTTGAATTTTACTCCAGGATAGATTATACTGAAGTTAGAAAGATGAAGTTAAATTTGAGAGAAAAGATAGCGAGAGTTTTCTCCTCCACAAAATTCCGCATTATTTTTCTAATCGTAGGGTTCCTCACTTTAATAATCTTAAGAAGGTTAATGGGGATTTTTGGATTAGCTCTGGGTTACCTTTACGTAGGGTTTATTTCCTTAGCAGGATTTTGGTTTGGAATAAAGGGAGGGTTGATTTCTGCTACTGTGGCTTCTTTTATATTTCTTTCCGAAGTTAGTTTTTTTCGTTATGCTGCTTTTAGAGATCTGGTAATAAAGGGTATGTTTTTAAGATTTCTTATTTACTATTTAGGAGGAATAGGGATGGGTTACCTCTCTAATGTAGAAAAAAGATTAAGAGAACAGCTAAAAGTTCTAGCTTATTATGATGAGCTTACCGGATGTGTGAATTTTAGATGGACAATGACTATTTTAGAAAATGAAATTGCTCGTGCTAAGCGTTATTCCAAAGATTTAGCTGTAGCAATGATAGATATTGACCATTTCAAAAAAATAAATGATACCTATGGACACTTGGCAGGGAACGATGTGCTAAGGCATTTTGCCCAAATCCTCAAAGAAAGTGTGCGTAACGTAGATATAGTAGGCAGATATGGAGGTGAGGAGTTCCTTCTTATTTTTCCCGAGGCTACTTCCGAAGATGTTTTAACTGTGTTAAAGAGAATTAGAGATAGGTTGACTCAAACGAAGATTGTTTCTCCTCATTTAAGGGGAGGGATATTTGTCAAATTCAGTGCTGGTATTGCTTCTTTTCCTTATAATGGAGAAGATTTAAATAGTATCCTTTCTTCAGCTGACTCAGCTCTCTATTATGCTAAAAAGTCAGGTAGAGATCGTTCCCTTGTAGAGAGGAGACGATGGTTAAGATTAAAACCCGTTAAAAGAGTGAAAATAGAGATAAAAGAATCCATCAGTGGCAGAGGGATAGAGGCTAAAGAAGTGTATAACATCTCTAAAAGAGGAATTCTCCTTCTATTTCCCCAAGATATTTCCTCTCAGGAGTTTATCTGTCGTTTCTCCTTGTCGGAAGAAGAAAGTACTCCTGCAGAGTTTAGATGTCGGCTCGTCCATAAGGATAAGTCTAAAGAGGGTATTTACCGAATAGGAGTTTACTTTGTAGACATTCCTAAAGAGGTTCAGGAGGAGATAGAGTCCTTTAGAAGTTTCCCCTCTTCCTAAAAAGAATCTTAAAATTCCTAAAAACTTTTTCCAATAAGAGAAAATAGTTTTGAATTTCCCTCTGAAACTTGAGCATTTTCTGCTGAAGGTAAGTTCTGTCTCTTAAAAAGTAAAAAATGTTTTATTTGGAGGAAGATCATTTTTTGTATTGCAAACGTTAAAATATGGGATAAAATGTTTTTCTATGAAAGCCTACTTAGGTATTGATTGGGGAGGCACTTTCTTTAAAGCAGGCGTAATTGATGAAAGAGCCAAACTCCTAAAAAAAGAAGTTGTTTACTCCCCTTACTTAAAAGAGAAAGAGAGTTTTTTTAAGAAAATAAAAGAGTTACTTCAAAGATTTTCTTCCTATTCTTTAAAAGGTATAGGTGTTGGTGCTCCAGGAGTAGTAAATATACCTAAAGGATTTATCTATTATCTTCCTAATATTTCTGGATGGGAAAAGTATCCTTTAAAAGAAAGTCTTCAGAGATTGACTGGGCTACCTGTATATGTGGATAACGACGCTAACCTTTTTGCCTTGGCAGAGCTGCGTTTAGGCGTGGCTAAAGGAAAAGCTCGAGTGATATTTTTAACTTTAGGTACAGGGTTGGGAGGGGCAGTAGCATTTGAGGGTAAATTTTAAAAGGAGATACTTCTTCTGGAGAGTTAGGCCATATTCCTATAACCCTCGATGGTAAAAAATGTAGTTGTGGGGCAAGAGGATGTATTGAAACTTTTGTGGGAGCAACGTATTTAATTGAACGTTATCGAAGGCTTAAAAAGAAGAAAAAGGAGATACAGGTAAGAGAAATCTTTAAAAAAGCTCTCCAAGGAGAAAGGGAAGCTTTAGTTGTATGGAAAGAGTTTTCTCAAAGTTTAGGAAGGTTTCTTGGGGGTATGGCTAATCTTTTTAATCCTCAGATGATTGTCCTGGGAGGAGGAGTTGCAGGAGCATTTACTCTTTTTAAACCTTTACTCTGGGAAGTAATTACCCATCAAGCTATGTGGCCCCACCTTAAACAACTGAAGATAGTAAGGGGTAAGTTGAGAGATGCAGGGATAATCGGTGCAGGCATTTTAGTGAAAGAAAATCTTAAGCAAAGGAGGGAGGGATGAAGTTATTTATAGATACAGCAAACTTAGAAGAGATTAGAAAAGCTAACTCTTATGGAGTATTAGACGGAGTTACCACCAACCCTACTCTCTTAGCTAAAGAGAA
>QNCE01000034.1 GCA_003644405.1 Candidatus Omnitrophota bacterium
ACGAATGCGGGAATGACTAATTTAGACTTGCTCTTAATGAGCAAGAGTCATTACCGCCACGTCCGCACTAGCTTCCACTCTCAATATTAACTTATCAAAAAGCGATTTAGTTTAACAAGTAATAATATAAGAAAAAGATAAAAAATCTCTTCCTTCTTTTTAGATATAATAGTGAGCCGCCCGAGACTCGAACTCGTCGCTTCGCTCCTCATAAAGGGAAACCTACGGTTTCCCTCTCTGACGTCCCGCCCTTTTTATTTCTAATGATAATCTTCACAGTAAGAAAGGGCGGGACTGTCACTCCCTTCCCTTACAAAGAAGAGTAAATAATTTGAGGGAAAATACTTTTCCCTCAAACTCCCTTTGCGAGTTCTCGTCTCTGGGTTTTCTTATTAACAATTTGACAATTTAGCAGTTTAACATTTATTTTATGAGCCGCCCGAGACTCGAACTCGGCACTCCCGGCTTAAAAGGCCGGTGCTCTACCTGCTGAGCTAGCGGCTCAAGGAAAACTCGTTAATTAGAATTCTCTAAGTTCTTTCTCTTTTTCTTCTAGGAGCTTATCTATTTCTTCTATATACTTATCAGTAAGCTTTTGGAGTTCTTCTTCCATTTTAAATCTATCATCTTCGGATATTTTTTTTTCCTTCTCCATCTTTCTAATTTTTTCCTTACTTTCTCTTCTAATGGTGCGTAAAGATATTTTTCCCTCTTCAGCAATTTTTTTTACCAACTTAATCAGTTCTTCTCTTCTCTCTTCAGAAAGGGGAGGAACCACCAATTTTATAATTTTCCCATCTACAATAGGAGTAAGACCTAAATTACTTTCTAGAATTGCTTTTTCTATATCTTTTATAGAATTAGGATCCCAAGGGTTAATTACCAATAATCTTGCTTCAGGCACATTTATGGTAGCAATCTCCTTAAGAAGAGTGGGGCTACCGTAATAATTAACTCTTATTCCCTCCACAAATTTTGGGTTAGCTCTTCCCGAACGAATCTCTAAAAATTCTCTTTTAGTGGCCTCTATTGCTTTTTTCATCTCTTCCTCTATAGTTTTGAAAAATTGTTTTTGAGCCATATTCCCCCCTATTTTATTACTTTATAACCGTACCCACTTTTTTACCTAATATTATCTTCTTCAGATTATCTTTCTTGGTAAAATCAAAAACTATTATAGGAATTTTATTTTCCATACATAAGGTAATTGCTGTGGAATCCATTATTTTGAGACGCTTATTTATTACATCGATGTATTTAAGTTTACTAAAAAATTTAGCTTTGGTATCTTTTAAGGGGTCTGCCGAATAAACTCCCTTAACCTTTGTCCCTTTGAGTAAAACTTCTGCTTCTACTTCAATACTTCTTAAAGCAGCAGTAGTATCGGTAGTAAAATAGGGATTACCTGTTCCTGCAACAAATATTACTACTCTCTTTTTTTCTAAGTGCCTGATAGCTCTTCTTCTTATGTAAGGTTCCGCTATTTTGTTCATTTCAATAGCGGTCATTACTCGGGTAGGAACACCTCGATGCTCTAAAGCATTTTGAAGAGCTAAACCATTAAGTACTGTGGCTAACATGCCCATATAATCAGCGACGGTACGCTCTATTTGAAATCGACCAGTAGCTTCTGCACCTCGAAAAATATTACCTCCTCCTACTACTAAAGCTACCTCTATCCCTAACTTTCTTACATTCTCTATCTGCTCAGCTAAGTGAAGACAAATTTTAGCATCGATTCCATGTTTTTTCTCGCCAGAAAAAGCTTCTCCACTTAGTTTTAGAAGAATCCTCTTATATTTGGTTTTCATCCCTCTTCTCCTAAGGAAAAACGAACAAATCTTCTTATTACAATATTTTCTCCTGTCTGAGAGATGACTTGATTTAAATAGTCTCCTACAGTGAGGGAGTTATCCTTTATGAAGGGTTGCTGGAGTAAACAGTGGCTTTTGGCATATTCCTCAATATTATTTACTACTTTCAGTTCTTCTTTAGGAATATCTTCTTTATCTAAATATTTAGGATCAGCTGCTGCTATATGCATAGCAATATCCTTAACAAACTTTTTAAAAACATCCGTATGAGCTACAAAGTCTGTCTCGCAATTAACTTCTACAAGAGAACCTAAATTTCCTCCAAAATGGATGTAAGCTTCAACTAACCCTTGTGAAGTAGCTCTTTCTTTCTTCTTCTCTCGAAGCTCTATCCCTCGTTTTTTTAAAATTTCTAAAGCTTTTTCTACATCTCCTCCTGCGTCATATAAAGCCTTTTTGCATTCCCCTATCCCTAAAGAAGTCAATTCCCTTAATTTTTTAATCTTTTCTATACTCATTTTCCCTCCTCTGAAGACAAATGTGTATCTTGTTTCTCTTCACTCTTTGGAGTTGGGCGATCTAACTTCTCCAACCCCTCTAAAATCCCTTTTACTAAATACTGAGTGATAAACTTTACTGATTTTATAGCATCATCGTTACCAGGAATGGGATAATCGATTACTTCAGGATCGGCATCGGTATCTATCAAAGCAACTATAGGTATAGATAGTTTATTTGCCTCTCTTACACAAGCAATCTCTCTTTTAGGATCTACTATATAGACACACTGAGGTAACTCTTCTAAGGAGACTGTTCCTGAATACATTCTTTCCATCCTCTCTAACTCTTTATTTAACCTTACTACCTCTTTATGAGGCATTTTTTCAAATTCTCCTGCCTCTCTTTTTTCTTTCAAAGTAATATATTTTTTAATCCTCTCTCTTATGGTAGCAAAATTAGTAAGAAATCCTCCTACCCATCTTTCACATACATAAGGCATATCACACATCACTGCTAACTCTTTTATAACTTCACGAAGCTGTCTCTTAGTACTTACAAAAAGAATCTTACCTCCGTTTTGAACAACACTTTTTAAGAATTCTCTTGCTTCCTCTAACTTCTGAGCGGTTTTTTCCAAATCAATTATGTAGATATTCTTCTTCTTACCAAAAATAAACTTTTTCATCTTAGGATTCCAGTGCTTACTTAGATGCCCGAAATGGACACCATTTTCTAATAACTGCCGGATAATCTCTGGTAGTGCCATATACCTCCTTTTTTAAGAGTAAAGTATACCATAATATCGTCTAGTTGCAATAGTTTTGTTACCTCCTTATACATTAAACTGCAACTCATAGAGACGTTTATATACTCTACCTTCCTTAAGTAAATAGCTATGCCTACCTTGCTCTACAATCTTCCCTTTTTCCAATACTACTATTTTAGTAGCGGTTTGCACTGTAGAAAGTCGATGAGCTATAACAAAAACTGTTTTTTCCTTCATAAGGTAAGCTAAAGCCTCCTGAATCAGTTTCTCCGATTGAGAATCAAGAAAACTTGTAGCTTCATCTAAAATCAATATAGGAGCATCTTTTAAAATCGCTCTAGCGATAGCTATCCTCTGTTTCTGTCCTCCTGATAATTTAAATCCTCTATCACCTACTACAGTATCGAATTTCTGCGGTAATTCCATTATAAACTCATAAGCGTGAGCTTTCTTTGCCGCTTCCACTATCTCTTGAAATGAAGCATCTCTCCTGCCGTATGCAATATTTTCTTTTACTGTATCGTTAAAAAGAACCATCTCTTGAGACACTACAGAAAATAATCTCCTTAATGACTCTATCTTTAAATCTGTTAAATCCTTACCATCGATAATTATCCTTCCTTTCTGAGGGTCATATAAACGAGGCAAAAGACTTACTAAAGTTGACTTACCTGCTCCAGAGTGTCCCACTAACGCTACAATATCCTTCTTCTTAACTGTTAAATTTATCCCTTTCAAAACATACTCATCATAAGGAGTATACTTAAACCATACGTCATCAAAGATGATTTCTTCCTTAAAATCCTTAATGAAAATCGCCCCTTCTTTCTCTTTTATTAGAGGTTTCTCCTCTAAAACTTCATATATCCTTTTGGAAGCAGAAAGAGCTTTCTGATTAAGAGAATAAACCCCAGAAAGTTTCTTGAGAGGACGAATCATAGACATAAGAGAACCTAGAAAGAGCCCAAATACACCGAAAGATAATCTTCCTTCTATTACTTCTCTTCCTGCTATAAGAAGAATTGCTACAGCACCTAAAGCACCAATAATCTCGGTAAGAGGAGAAAGAAGAATAGTTCTTTTTGCCATTTTCAAAATATACTTATAGTAATCAAAATTTATTTTCTTGAAACGTTGATATTCATAATCTTCTCTAGAAAAAACCTTCACAATATAAACTCCTTGAATAGTTTCTGCTAAGAGAGAATTTAAATCTGCCATTTTCTTCTGAACTTCAAGAGAGTACTTCTTAATCTTTTTACCTATTGTTAGCACAGGGAATAAAATTAAGGGGAAAATAATAAAAGATATTAAAGCTAATTTCCAATAAATGTAAAAAACCAAAAAAGTAAAGAGAGCCAACTGCATAGATTGATAGATAAGGTCAGTGAGTCCATAAGAAATAGCGTTAGTTAAAAATCCTACATCATTGGTAATACGAGAGATAAGCTCCCCAGTTCTTTTCCGAGTATAGAAATCTAAAGATAGCTCTTGAAACTTTTTGTAAATTTTATTTCTCACTTCCCTAACTACTGATTGACCTACTTTATTCATAAGATAATTCTGCAAAAAATAAAAAAATCCTTTAAGAATAAAAAGCACAATTATAGCTACAACCATCCCTTTTAGTATTACCAGAGGTGATAAAGTGTTTAACTTCTGGATAAAAGAAGCAACAAACTCAGGTACCTTGGTAGGAATAATTATCTCTTTATTAGTAAGGACCCTATCCGATAAGGGCACAATCATTCCTAAAGATATGCCGTCGAAGATAGTAGAAACCCCCATACACAGAAAGGCAAGAATAAGTAGACCTGTATAGGGTTTGGCAAATTTTAACAATTTAATATATTCTTTCATAAACACCAGGGATTATATCAGATAGATTGACTTTTCTCAAGGTCTTTGATAAGATACCCTAAAAAGAAAGCAGAATCTTCTTTATCAATAATGAGGATAGGAATAATAGGGCTCGGTAAAATCGGCTCTCTCCATTTAAAGGTTTGTAGGCAAATAAAAGGAATAAAAAAACTCTACCTTGTAGATATTGATAAAAGTAAACTCCTAAATTATCCTTACCCTACTTTCAGCGATTATAGAAAGTTAAAAGACCTGGTAGATGGAGTAATTATTGCTACCCCTACTTCTACACACTTTCCCATAGCAAGTTTTTTCTTAAAAAGCAGAATGCCCGTCCTGGTAGAAAAGCCACTAACTCCCACTTTAAAGGAAGCGAGATCTCTTGTTAGACTTGCTAAAGAAAGACGAACTCTTCTCTTTGTAGGTCATGTAGAAAGATATAATGCCGCCTACATCTCTATAAGGAAACTGATAAAGAGCCCTCGATTTATAGAATGCCATCGTCTGAGTAGTTATCCCTATCGTTCTTTAGATATAAGTGTAGTTCTAGATCTAATGATTCATGATTTAGATATTATTTTAGATATTACTAAGGACAAGGTTAAAAAAATTGAAGCTATAGGAGTGGATGTACTTTCACCTTCTATAGATATAGCTAATGTGCGCTTAACTTTTGAAAAAGGTTGTGTAGCTAATATTACTGCATCTCGCATCTCTAAAGAACGAATAAGGAAATTTAGGGTTTTCTCCCATAACACTTACATATCTTTGGATTATGCTAATCAAATAGCAGAAATTTACCAAAAGAAAGATAAAACTATCCAAAAAAAAATATTAAAAGTTAAGAAACAGCAGCCTTTAGAACGAGAGCTTAGAGAATTTGTGACTCTAGTAAAAAAGAAAAGAAATCCTTTAATTTTTGCCACCAAAGCTAAAAATGCATTAGAATTAGCGTTAAAAATACAAAAAGTTATAGAGAAAAATATATGAAGAAACTGGTCTTTGTTGCTGGAGATATTTCCGGAGATTTCTATGCTGGGGCTTTAAGCAAAAAATTAAAAGAGCTATACCAAGATAGAGTATCAATTTATTCCTTTGGAGGGCCTAATCTAAAAAAATATTCCCATCAAGTAATCAATCTTACTGATTACGCCGTCTCAGGAATTTTTGAAGTAGTAGGAGGACTAAAAAGAATATATTCCACTTTTAAAAAAACTATTAAGGAAATAAAAAATATTGCCCCTCACTTAGTAATCCTTGTAGATTTCCCTGAATTTAATTTGAGATTAGCAAAAAAAATAAGGTCGCAATTTAATATTCTCTACTATATAAGTCCCCAAGTATGGGCGTGGCGAGAAAAAAGAATAGAATTTATTAAAAAATACACCGATAAAATTATTGTATTATTTGAATTCGAAGAGAAGCTTTACAGGGAAAGGGGAGCAGATGTTTTATATTTCGGACATCCTCTTTTAGATATTATAGAGAACAGAAACGTAATTAAAGAAAAATTGATTTTACTTTTGCCGGGTTCAAGGAAAAATGAAATAAAAAGACATCTTCCAATTATGATAGAAGCAAAAACAATTATTGAAAAAAAGTTAAAGAATTGGCAGTTTGCGATAGTGCGTCCTCCCAACGTTTCTAAGAGTTTTTATAAAACTCTTATTTCTGAGAAGATTGAAATTATTGACCACTCTTACCAAGCTCTATCTAAAGCAAAATTTGCTATAACTAGTTCAGGCACAGCAACTTTAGAGATAGCTACTTTAGGAATCCCTTCTCTTATAATGTATAAAGTTAACTTCTTAAGTTGGCTAATCCTAAGAAAATTGGTGAAAATTAAATTCATTGGTATGCCTAATATTATAGCTGGTAAAAAAATTATAGAAGAATTCGTGCAAGCTAAAGCTTTGCCCCATAGAATAGCCAGCTATACTATCTCTGTACTCACCAATGAAGGAAGCTATCAAAAGATTAAGAGAGATTTGGAGGAAGTTAAAAAAAGACTTGCTCCTTATGGAGCCTTAGAAAATACTGCTAAATTCATTGCTACTTACCTAAACTTATAAGTGCCGAAAAAAGATAAGAATCCCCACTGCTATAAATACTGAACCGCTAACATAGCGAATAATCTTAGGATTAATTAACTTGGTAAGTAGGTTGCCTGCTAACACAGCCAAAAGAGTAGCAAGAGAAAGAGCCAAAACCGCCCCCCCGAATACAGAAAGTTTACTCTTCTCTTTAATAGCTAAAGAAATTACTGCAAGTTCGGTCTTATCAAAAATCTCTGCTAAAAAAATAACTGTAAAAGTAACAAAGAAAGTTTTAAGACTCATATATCCTCCTCTTTCTTCTTTTACGTTTACTAGATAAATAATTGTAGATATTAACTATAGCAGCAGGAGTTATCCCACTTATTTTTAGAGCCTCTCCTAAGGTAGAAGGCTTAAAAAGATTAAGCTTTTCTACTACTTCACGAGAGAGAGAAGGAACTTTAGAGAAATCTAAAGAAGGAGGAACTTTTATCTTATCTATATTAGTAAGATTTTTAATCTGAGCCAATTCTCTTTTTATAAACCCCTCATACTTTACATTTATCTCAACTTCTCTTCCTAAAACTCCTTGGGGCACTCTATCATCCAGATAAGATTTAAGGTGAGAAAATTCAATATTTGGTCTCTTAAGAATTTCAAAAAGAGAAAATTTCTTCTGTTTATCAAAAACAACTTTTATACTTTTTAACTTTTTTATATACTTTTCTATTTTTTCGCTTTTTTCCTTAACTTTCGCATAAACTGCTTTATCTACTATCCCTAATTGGTAAGCTAAAGGAGTTAACCTTATATCAGCATTACCTTCTCGAAGAGTTAATCGAAATTCTGCCCGAGAAGTAAACATTCGATAGGGCTCATCTACTCCCTTTGTGGTTAAATCATCAATCAGTACCCCTACCATAGCCTGCTCTCTCCTCAATATGAAAGGTTTTTCTTTCTTTACTCTCAACGCAGCGTTTATTCCAGCAATTGCTCCTTGAGCTGCTGCCTCTTCATACCCAGTGGTACCGTTTACTTGACCAGCAAAAAATAACCCTCTAATTAGTTTAGACTCTAAAGTAGCATAAAGCTGTGTAGGAGAAATTAATCCATGCTCAATACCGTATCCAGGTCTTAATATCTCTGCCTTTTCTAAACCAGGAATAGTATGAATAAAATCTATTTGAACGTCGAAAGGCAAAGATGTAGAAATTCCATTGGGATAGACTTCTAGAGATTCCCATCCTTCGGGTTCAATAAAAATCTGATGTTTATCTTTTTGGGGGAATTTGACGATCTTATCCTCCAAAGAAGGGCAGTATCTGACTCCTTTTGCTTTAATTTTTCCTGTATAAAGAGGGGAACGATCTAGGTTTTTTAGAATTACTTTATGGGTTTTTTCGTTAGTATAGGTGATAAAACAGCTTAGTTGATTCTTTGGCGTAGATTCGTTATCAAATGAGAAAGGCTCAACATCGTAGTGGGGAGCTTGTTCCATCATCTTAGAAAAATCAATAGTTCTTTTATCTAACCGAGCACAGGTACCTGTTTTAAAATGTTTCACCTCAAACCCCAGCTTCTTTATCTCTTTGAAAAGCTCATCACTGGAAAGTTCTCCTAAGCGCCCACCGGAAAAACTACTTAAACCGATATGGAGTTTACTATTTAGAAAGGTTCCTGCACAAATTATTACAGTATTACCATAAAAAGCTTCACTAAAGTTGGTAACTACACCCTTTATTTTTCTATTATTAACAAGAATTTTATCTACTTTTGCTTCTAAAATTTTTATGTTCCTTTGAGACTCCAGAAATGAGCGTGCTATTTTAGGATACAAGAATCTGTCTACTTGAGCTCTTGTTGCCCATACTGCCTTACCTTTGCTTTTATTTAAACGTCTATATCCTACAGCGCATTTATCTGCTATTTTAGCAATAAGCCCTCCTAAAGCATCTACCTCCTTCACTAAGGTTCCTTTAGAAACCCCTCCTACAGCAGGATTACAGGAAAGTTTACCAATACTATCTAGACTTAAAGTTAGAACGAGCACAGAAACTCCTAATTTAGAAGCAAACCAACTAGCTTCAATCCCTGCATGTCCTGCTCCTACTACAATTACATCCCACTTTCTCATCTTCTACAGCCCTATTCCCTCTATCTTTGCTCTACAAAATTTGCATCTGCCTTCTACTAAGTTATACTCTTCTATAAAGAATCCCACTCTCTTTATTAAAAGCTTTCCACACGCATAACAGTAAGTATTTTCTCCATAACCAGTATAAATGTTACCAATATAAACGTAGTGTAACCCCTTGGATTTACCAATGTTATAAGCCTCTTTCAGTGTTTGCAGAGAAGTAGGATAGCTATCAGTGAATTTATAGTCAGGATGGAAACGAGAAATATGCCAAGGAATCTCCTTGGCTACCGAAGCAATAAAAGAAGCAATATCGGAAAGCTCTTGAGGAGAGTCATTTAACTTAGGGATTATTAATGTAGTAACCTCTACCCATATTCCTAACTTCTTCATTAACTTGATATTTTCTAACACAGGCAAAAGCTTCCCTTTACACACTCTTCTATAAAAAGAATCGCTAAATGATTTTAAATCTACATTCGCTGCATCTAAGTAAGGGGCGATATATTCTAAAGCTTCTTTACTCATAAATCCATTGGTCACGAAATTGTTGTAAAGCCCTTCTTGTTTTGCTAATTTTGCACAGTCGTAAGCAAATTCAAAGAAAACTGTAGGTTCAGTATAAGTGTAAGAGATGCTTTTACAATTTGTCTGAAGAGCTTTCCTTACAATCTCTTGAGGGGTGGCTTCTACTCCTTTTATCCGTAGGTTGTCTGCTTCTTCTTTTTGAGAAATCTCCCAATTCTGACAAAACTCACATTTAAAGTTACACCCTACTCCAGCAACAGAGTAAGCATAAGAACCAGGGAAAAAATGATAAAGAGGTTTTTTCTCAATAGGATCTATATTTTGAGCTACCAAGTTGCCATAATTTAATGTATAAAGAATACCTCCTTTATTTTTGCGTACCCCACACAAACCGTAACCACCATCTTTTATCTTACAGTGATGATTACAAAGAAAACACTCTACTAGATTATCTTTCCCCTTACTGTAAAATGAAGCTTCTTTTACCATTCCCAAATCTTTTTTGCTTTTCTATATATCTTTTTACTTATCTGTGAAGCAAAAATAACTTCTGATTTTTTATTTTGAGTATTTACCACTTTCACTTTTATCACACTACGAGTTTCTCCTAAAGGGGTAATTAATATTTTAATCTTTTTGTTCGGCATAAAAGCTTCTATTCTTCCTTCTTCCTTCCCTTTTTTTGTTATTTCTGCTCCCAATTCCTTCAAGGTAATTAAAGAAACATACAACAAAGAATTGCTATCTACATCTATTTCATTAACAATAACTCCCCCTTTTTCTAAATGAGTAATACCCTCTGAGCCTAAAAGAAGGGGGATACTCGTACAAGCTGGGCCTAAAAGAAGAAGGATAATAAATAAGAGTATTTTCATTACTCTAAATTATATAATTGATTTTACTATAATTCAATGTTAATATATAAAATGGGATGCGAGAAAATCCTTCAAATAACAAAAGATTTCCTCTGTTTTCTCCATTAGATATAAAAAGATTAGAAAACACCTTCTTTGATGAGCCTAAAAAGAACAAGAAGCGGAAGCCTCTATTCACTCTCCTTAAATATCTAATTATTGTAAGCCTTCTAGGAGGAGGCTATATTTTGTATTCCCGTTATACTTTTGTTGTTATTCCTAAAATTAAACATTCAAGTAAGAGTCTTTTAAGTAATCAATTATTAAATTCTATAAATCTTCTGAGTAAGGAGAAAAAAATTAAGTTTTCACAGGGAATAATTTATTTACCTCTTTTTCCTAATAAAGAGGAAGGATTTATCCTTAATACAAAAACTTTTATAGACCTCAATAAATACAATTTAGAAATGATAATAAGCTTCATAAATAAAAATATAAAGAAAAGTGATTTAGCCCTCTCAATAGTGGTAAGAGATAAAAAATATTTCTCTAATGCTTTAGCTCCTTTAAAAGTGGTATTAGGGCACAATAACTCTTTCTCTCATCCTTCTTTTTTAAAAGTTGCCATTGATTTTAAAAAAATTGGATTTCCTCTTCTTAATCTCTCTCAAATAAATCAAATTAGATTCTCTTTTTATAATTATAGAGAAGAACCTATATCTCTTCTAATAAAAGACATAGTTTTAGTAGAAAAGGAGGTAAGATGAAGGTAATTTCCATCTTAAATCAAAAAGGAGGATGTAGCAAAACTACTACTGCAGTAAACCTATCCTATGCTTTAGCTAAAAATAATTATCCCACCTTAGTAATAGATTTTGACCCTCAAGCTCACACTACTTTTTGTTTAGGAATATCTTCTAACAAAGGAATATGTGAAGTTATGGAAAATTTTCTTGCTCAAAAAAGTATTCCTTGGCAAGAATGTATCGTAAAAAGGGAGGAAAATTTATTTGTTCTTCCTGCTAGTATTGGTTTAACTTCTATGGAACACAAATTAGCCGAAAGAGAAGATAAGTTATTTATCCTCTATAAAATACTTAATTCCTCTACTCTTGCTTATCAATACTGCATAGTTGACTGCCCTCCCAACTTAGGACTTCTCTCTCTAAATGCCTTAATAGGAGGAAATTTTCTTATTATTCCTTTTACAGTGTGCGATCTATCTTTGCAGGGAATTACTATATTAAACCAAATTATAGAGATGATGAAAAAGAATCTTCCTATTCATCAGGATATTTTTTATCTTTTAACCCAGTATAACAAGCGCTTCCATCATTCTAATCAATTCTTAGAAAGAGCAAGAAATTCTTTAAAAGATAGGCTTCTTAAAACTATAATTCGCACTAACGTAGCTTTGAAAGAAGCATCGTCCTTAGGGAAAAGCATTTTCGAACATAAACCCCGCTCGCGAGGAGCATGTGACTATCAAAATCTTGCTCAAGAAATAATAAACCTAACACAAGAAGTTGAATGGGCAAATTTCTTTTTCAAAGGAAATAACTTTAAGGAAGTCTACGTAGTAGGCGACTTTACCAAATGGCAGAAAGAGGAGAAATTCCGAATGAAAAAAATAGATTGGGAAACCTGGTCAATAAGTGTTCCACTAAAAAAAGGAAAATACTGCTATAAGTTCTTCGCTGACCAAACCTGGTTAAAAGACCCTTTCAACGTTCATGAAGAAGACGACTCTTTTGGAGGAAAAAACTCCGTGTTAGTCATAAAATAAACTATTCCTCCTCCTCTAATTTAATAAGCTTATCTAAACAGGAATTAGCAACAACTCTTCTCTTTCTATAAATTCCTTTCTATTTGGCGAGCAAAAATTACCTAATGCCCAAAAAGGAAGCAAGGAAATTAAATATCATCTAATTCTATGCCGAAAGAAGATCTAATACTTTCTCGTTGTTATCTGAGGAAAAAACAAGTATAGCATTCTCCTGAGGAGCAGCAGTTGTTCCATAAATATAGTTTAAATCAACTCCTGCATTTTTTATCTTAGAAGCAAAATTATAGAGTTCACCTACCTTATCAGGAAGCTCAACAATCACTACTTCTTTTTTCTCTAAACTATAGTTGTTTGCCTCAAGAATCTCTTTAGTCTTTGTATTATCTGAAGTAACAATCCTAAAAAGAGCCTTATCATCTACCACATAAGCACAGATAGCACGGATATTTACTCCACTTTCCGAAATCAATTTACAGATCTCCTCTAGCAAACCTACCTTGTTAGGAACAGTAAGAAAAACTTCTTCCCCTTTTACCACTTTCATTTTC
>QNCE01000035.1 GCA_003644405.1 Candidatus Omnitrophota bacterium
AATTCTTTATTTAGTTTTACCCGCATGCCTTTAGATGTTAATAAAGAGTTATAGGTTGAGTAACTCATCTTAAGCATTAAATAATAAGCTTAACAAAGCGGGCGAGCGGAATCGAACCGCCATATCAGGCTTGGAAGGCCTGTGTTCTACCATTGAACTACGCCCGCATTAGTATTATTTACAAAACCTATCAAAAAACATAAACTTTATTCTCAACTCTGAGTGGTAGTTATAATCACTTTAGAAGATTACATTTATCAATCAACCTTAAAGAGCAAAACTTACCACACATAGTACAAATATCATCTAAAGAAATTTTCTTTTGTTCTCTATAGTTTTCTGCCTTTTCTCTATCCAAAGCATATTTAAAAACTTCTCTCCATTTTCTCTTTGCTCTTGCTAAAGAAAGTACCTTATCTCTCTCCCATTCATCTTTAAACCTTATTAAATCTACACTGTGAGCAGCAATCTTCGAAGCGATTACTCCTAATTTTACATCCTCTATAGAGGGATGTCTTAGATGCTCAGCAGGAGTCACTACGCATAAAAAATCTGCTCCCCATAATGCTGCTAAAGCCCCTCCTATAGCAGAAACAATATGATCATAACCGCAAGCTATATCTGTAGTCAAAGGACCTAATACATAAAATGGCGCTTGATCACAAAGTTTTTTCTCTATCCACATATTAAACTTTATCTCATCTATTCTAATATGTCCGGGGCCTTCTACCATTACTTGCACATTTTTTCTTCGACATCTCTTCACTAGCTCCGCCAATGTAAAAAGCTCATACATCTGCAGCTTATCTGTAGAATCGGCTATTGCTCCTGGTCTTAATGCATCTCCTAAACTTATCGTAATACGGTATTTTTTAGCAATATCTAAAACAGTATCAAACTCCTCATAAAAAGGATTTTCTCTTTTATTTACATACATCCATCTTGCCAGAATCGCTCCTCCTCTACTTACAATTCCTGAAGTCCTTTTTTCTCTCTGCAAAATATCCAAAAAGCTTCTCAATATCCCAGCATGAATAGTAAAAAAATCTATACCATCTTTAGCCTGTTCTTCCAAAACAGAAAAAATATCATCTCTGGTCATCTTCTCAAGGCCTCCTCTTCTTCTTTCTACTTCTGAAGCTACTTCATATATAGGAACGCTACCAACAGGAACTGGAGAGGCCTTTATAATCTCTTTCCTAATTTTTCTTAAATTACCACCTACACTTAAATCCATAACTGTATCTGTACCATACTTTACCGCTACAACTAACTTCTCCAATTCGTCTTTGAACTCTTTCCTTTCCGTGGAAGTACCTAAGTTAGTATTCACTTTTACCTTCAATCCCTTACCTATAGCGATGGGGTTTTTTATTTTCCTCTTATTACTGTAAGGAATAACTACTCTTCCTTTCCTAAAATTACTCTCTAGATAGGAAAAGGATACACCTTCTTTCTTAGCAATCTCTTTTAAGATACTTCTTTCAAACATCTCTTAAAACTGCTCACTGTCTTTTTTAAATCTTTGCTCAAAATTAATCCTCTACATACAGCTATGTTCCTAATACCCATTCCTACTACTAAGTTTACATTCCTTAAATTTATCCCTCCTATAACAAAGTATTTTTTCTTTACCTTCTCTATAACCTTCTTCAAAAGAGCCCCATCCCAAGGAGGAAGAAAAGGTTTTATTGAAGAACCGAATATAGGACCGAAGCTGAAGTAATCTACAGGTTCATTTTTAAATTGGTTAAATTCTTCTAAAGAGTGAACACTTTTACCAATAATTTTTTTCTTTCCTAAAATCTTACGAGCTTTACAAGGAGGAATGTCATCTTTCCCTAAATGCACTCCATTAGCTTCAGAAAGATAAGCAATATCCACACGGTCGTTAACAAGGAAAACTGCTCTCCTTTTATGAACTATCTTAGAAAGTTTTTTGGCGATACGCAAAGCTAAATTGTCAGAGAGATTCTTAAATCGGAATTGAAGAATATCTACACCGTAATTCAGAAGTCTTTCCGCAAGAGAAAACATATCTAACTGCTTCTGTTCTATAACTTCCTTATCCAGTATTACGTAGAGAAGGCCATTTCGAGAAAGTATATTTTTCCAGCTCATAAACTTTAAATCTAGTCTTTTTTATAATTCCTGCTTTCTTCTCATCTATTAGTTTGAGAAACTCTTCTAAGACCCTTAAAGACTCTTTTACTCTCTGAAGATTAATGTAGAGAACTTCCTCCATACTCTTTCTTCTCTTTTCTAAAAAGTCGTAATCTTTACCTAAATCTTCCTCTGTACTACGTGCCTTTATTAGTTTATTCTTAAAGGATGCCTCTTTCACAATTTTATCCAGAGAATGCCTAACTTTACGAGCCCATTTTCTTAAGTGATTGTCTCTTAAGATGAAACGAAAAATATCTTCTATAACTCGGAGACCCTCCTTAGCTCGATTAAAATTAACATCTATTATCCTAAAAATGTGAAGACTAATTGCCACTTCTTTTTATTTTATTAACTATCTCCGTTGTAGAATATCCTTTAAGAATTTTTACTGTAAACACCTTCTTCACCAAATCTCTTCCTACAATATCCTTTTTTTTCCAGTCAGAGCCTTTTACTAAGCAATGCGGCTTGATTGTCTTTATTAAATTTAAAGGTGTGGGTTGATTAAAGATTACTACGAAATCTACATCTTCTAGAGCAGATACTACTCTGGCTCTTGTTTTCTCATCTAAAATAGGTCTTTGGGGACCCTTTATTTTTCTTACTGACTTATCAGAATTTAACCCCACTACTAAAATATCTCCTTTCCTCTTAGCTTCCTTTAACACCTTTATATGCCCCGGATGGATAAGATCGAAACATCCGTTAGTAAAAACAATCTTCTTTCCCTCTTTTTTCAACTTATCTAAAATTTTTTTAAGTTCATTAAGTTTTTTTACCTTCGCCAAATAAAGCCTCCTCTACAATTTCACACAAGATATGACCTATAAGGATGTGCATCTCTTGGATTCTAGGTACTTCATAAGCCTTAACTATCAAAGCTATATCTACTAAATCTTTAAGCTCCCCTCCATCTCTACCCAATAACCCTACTGTAGAAGCTCCCATCTCCTTTGCTTTCTTTATCGCTTTTATAACATTCTTAGAAACCCCTGAAGTAGAAATCCCTACAACAATATCTTTAGAATCCGCTAAAGCTTCTATCTGTTTAGAAAATATCTCTTCAAAACCATAGTCGTTCCCTAAAGCAGTAAGAATACAAGGATTAGTAGATAAAGCTAAGGCGGCCAGAGAGGTTCTATTTCTTTTAAATCTGCCTACCAACTCAGCAGCTAAATGTTGGGCATCGGCGCAGCTTCCTCCATTACCAAGAAAGATAATCTTGCCTTTCCGCTTAAGAGAATTAACAAAAAGGTTAGCAATCTCTTTTATCTTTTCTACCTGATCTTCTAAAGAAAGAAGGGACTGACGATGAGAATCTATAGCAACTTTAATTATTTTCTCCATAGATTAACCAAAAAATATCTTTGCTATCTCATATAACTCTAAATCAACAGTCTTTAGCTTAGCTGTCGCTTCTTCTAAAGAAACTTCAACGATCTGATTTCCTCTTAAAGCTACCATCTTTCCAAACTTACCCTCTTTAATTAAGTCGTAAGCTTTTACTCCATAGCGGGTACCAAGAATTCTATCAAATGCGGTGGGACTCCCTCCTCGCTGGATATGTCCTAATACAGTAACCCTTGTCTCAAAACCTGTATTCTTCTCAATAAGCTTTCCTAAGGCATGACCAATACCACCTAATCGCACATGACCAAACTCGTCAACTTTTTTTTCCTGCACATAGAGAGACTCGTCTTTAAAACGTGCTCCTTCAGCTATCACTATAATGCTGAAATTTTTACCTCTTTCATGCCTATTTTTTATAGAAGTACATACTTCGTCCAAATCTATGGGGATTTCTGGGATAAGAATGTAATCTGCGCCTCCTGCTATCCCTGCATAAGTAGCAATCCAACCTGCATGTCTTCCCATTACCTCTACAACCATAATACGGTTATGAGACTCTGCAGTAGTGTGCAACCGATCAATGCATTCCATTACAATATTCACTGCTGTATCAAATCCAAAAGTAAAATCAGTAGCAGATAAATCATTATCAATAGTCTTGGGGACACCTACAATATTAAGACCTTCCTTATATAAATTATTTGCTACTCCTAAGGTATCCTCTCCTCCTATAGCAATGAGAGCATCTAAAGCTAATTCTTTAAAATTATCCTTAACTATCTGAGGGCCATTTTCTTTCTTATAGGGATTAGTACGAGAAGTACCCAAAATCGTCCCTCCTTTAGGGAGTATTCCCGAGACAGAATTTAAATCTAACGTAAGGTAATCTTTTTCTAAAAGTCCTTTCCATCCATATCTTATACCTATTATCGTATCGTTAAAGTTTGATGCCTTTCTTACTATAGCTCTTATTACTGAATTTAATCCAGGACAATCACCTCCTCCAGTGAGAACGCCAATTCTCATAAGTCTACCCCCTTCTTCTAACTAATAATTTCTAAAAGGTACTTGAGGTTGCACCTCCTCTGATTTTTCCTTTCGAGGAGAGAAAGAAAATTTCTTTATCTCTAAATTAACCTTAATCTCTGTAGTTCCTCCCAGAATATGTTCGATCTTTCTTTTTATTTCTTCTTGCACTTTTAAGCTGAATTCTGCTAAATTAATTTCGGAATTAAGGCTCCCTCTTATCAAAATCTCTAAACCTTTTCTAGTAAGAAATGCTTTAGGTTTAACGTAAACCAATTCTTCTTTACTTTCAAACATTTTCTTTATCATATCTTCTATAGCAGTAAGTCCTATAGTCAATACCCCCTGTGATGTCTGAATAACGATAGCTTTTTCTCTTCTACCTTTAGACAATCTTGCAAGAAAAGCTAAACAAGCAAAAATCGCTACTAAACCAAGCAATCCCAGAGTTAATTGATTCAAAGGATCAGAGAGAAACTTTTCAAGATGGTAAGCAATAACTGAAGGTGTAAGAATATTTAACCATAGAGAAAGAAAAAGAATCCCTGTAAGGAAAGAAATTATCACATAAATCACTATACTTATAATGCCCATTTTACCCCCTCTCTATTCTTTTTACTTTAACGTCAACATTTAAAAAATCTATATTTAGAGTTTGAAGTAGCTTGGTAGCTACTTTCCTCTGAACTTGACAAGCTACCTCAACAGCATTGAAGTTATAATCCACTACTATAGGAAGAGAAACTTTCAATTCTCTAGCAGATTCCATACTTACTTTAACTGCCGAAACTCTGAATAATCTTAATATTTTACCTATTAGACCATAACAATCAAGTCCAACTTTCTTTACTCCCTCTACTTCTTTAGCTGCGAGCTCTGCCACTTCTGAAATTACCTTACAATGTATCTTAATTTCCCCATATTCAGATGTTATTTCCCTACTCACTCACCCTCCTTATGTATAAATTTCTTAAGAAAATCGGTATGATAAATACCTCTCTTGAAATCAGGATCATTTATAACTTGTCTACAAAAAGATGTCGTTGTTTTTACGGGCTCCACTATAGTTTCTGATAATGCTCTATCCATTTTCCTAAGAGCTTCTTCTCTTGTTTTACCCTTGGAAATTATCTTAGCTATTAGAGAATCATAATAAGGAGGAATTACATAACCTGCGTATAGGTGGGTATCAACTCTTATATCTTTACCTCCAGGAAAATAACAAAAATCTATCCTTCCCGGAGAAGGAATAAAATCTTTTTCCGGATCTTCAGCGTTTATCCTGCATTCGAGGGCTACTCCCGAAAAATTAATCTCCTCTTGTTTTATCTTTATTTTTTCTCCTGCCGCTATAAGAATTTGAAGTTTTACTAAATCTATCCCGGTAAGTTCTTCAGTAACAGGATGCTCAACTTGAATTCGTGTATTCATCTCTATAAAGTAAAAATTATTTTCAAAAAAGATAAACTCCACTGTACCTACACTAGTATAGTCTATACTTTTAATAGCTTTAACTACTAGCTCTCCTAATTTCCTTCTGGTTTTAGAATCTACTACTGGTGAAGGGGCTTCCTCAATCAGCTTCTGATGCCTTCTCTGAATACTACAATCTCTTTCACCTAGATGAATTACGTTACCGTAATTATCCGCAGCGATTTGAATCTCTATATGACGTGGCTTCTCTAAAAATTTTTCCATATAAATTTCTGAATCACCAAAAGCAACTTCTGCTTCCGACTGAGCAGTCATAAAAGCGCTAATAAGTCTCACATCACTGTGACATATACGCATCCCCTTCCCTCCACCCCCTGCTTTTGCTTTGAGCATAACAGGATAACCTAAACGGTTAGCTAAAGAGAGTGCCTCTTCTTTTGTTTTTAGCGCTTTTCTGCTTCCAGGAACAAGAGGTAAACCTGCTTTAGCCATTGTCTCTTTTGCCTTTACTTTATCTCCCATAAGTCGAATGCTTTGCGAAGAAGGACCAATAAACTTTATTCCACAAGACTCGCAAATTTCAGCAAAGTAAGGATTTTCTGCTAAAAAACCATAGCCAGGATGAATGGCATCACTATCAGTAATCTCAGCAGCGCTTATTATACTAGAAATATTAAGATAGCTATCTTGAGAAGGTGCTTTACCAATACAAACTGCTTCATCAGCAAGCTCCAGATGAAGGGAATCTTTATCGCCCTCAGAATAGACCGCTACAGTAGCTATTCCTAACTCTTTACAGGCTCTCATAATCCTTATAGCAATCTCTCCCCGATTAGCTACTAAGACTTTGGAAAACATTTCCTTCTATGAAGGTTTTACTAAAAAAAGAGGCTCGCCAAATTCTACAGGAGCTCCATTTTCTACTAACACCTTAACGATCTTCCCTCCTATTTCTGCCTTAATCTCATTCATAAGTTTCATTGCCTCAATAATACAGACAACATCCCCCGGTTGAATTTCATCGCCAACCTCTACAAATGGTTTGGCTCCTGGAGCAGGCGCGTGATAGAAAGTTCCCACCATAGGAGCCTTAATCTCTATAAGGTCTTCCCTTTCTTCTACCTTCTCTGACGAAACCTGCTTGGATGCACTTTCTGGTAAGGAAGATACTATAGGTGGTTGCTCACGAGAAAACTTTTTAAGTTTTACCCTCCTACCCTCCTCCTCTATCTCCAACTCACATAACTCATTTTCATTCATGAACTTAATAAGTTCTTTTAATTTATCTAACTCCACCTAACACCCCCTCTAACTTTCCTTACACTCTCCCTAAATATTCCTTTGTGCGTGTATCTACTTTAATTACATCTCCTTTATTTATAAAGAGAGGAACTTGAATAATTAATCCTGTCTCAAGTTTAGCTGGTTTTGTGCCTGATTTTACTGTATCTCCTCGAAAACCAGGCTCTGTTTCTACAACTTTTAACTCCAACGCCGAAGGCAGTTCTAAGTTGATAAGTTCGTTATTGTAAAAAAGTCCCGTAAGCTCTAAATTATCTTTTAACCATTCAATTTTATCTTCGATTCTCATTTTGTCTAACACTAAATCTTCGTAAGTTTCCAGATCAAGAAAATGAAATATATCCCCATCGCTGTAGAGATATTGAAGCCCCCTTTTTTCAATAAATGCTTCTTCGATATTATCCGAATCTCTTAAAGTACAATCTATAACCTGGGAGGTTCTAAGATTTTTTAGCTTTGTTCTACAGAAAGCTGAGCCCCTACCTAATTTAGCATGCTCACATTCTAAAATAGTGAAAACTTCGTTATTATACTTTATACTTATCCCTGGTCTTAAATCACTGATAGAAAGCCCCATCTAAAACCTCTGCTCCTACTGAAGTAACTACAACCATACTTTCCAACCTTACTCCCACTCGGTTAGTAAGATAGATAGCTGGCTCAATAGTTAATACCATATTTTCTCTTACTATCTCTTCGCTGTGAGGATTAAGAAATGGCTTTTCATGCACACACAAACCTACGCCATGACCTAATCCATGACCAAAGTTTTTCCCTTTTCCTTTCTTCTCTATAAACTGGCGAGCTATTCTATCTATTTCTTTACCTTTAAGCCCTGGCCTAATTTTTTTTAAAACTAAATCCTTTGCTCCTCTTACAATATCGTAAATCTTCTTTAAAGAAAGAGGCATTTTATCCAAAAAAAATACCCTTGTCAAGTCAGCACAATATCCACAATACTTTGCTCCTAAATCAATTAAGAACATTCTTTTCCCTCCTAAGATCTCATAATCAGGAAGATGATGAGGAAAGGCAGAATTTTTTCCAAATCCTACTACAGGAGAGAAGGCAACTTCATTATCTCCTTTAATACGAAGAAATCTTTCTACCTCCAAAGCAAGTTTTCTCTCAGTAATAGCAGGGTCTATTAACTCTTTGGCAAACTTAAATCCTTCTAAAGTAATATCTACTGCTTTTTTAATGAGAGCAATCTCTTCTTGAGTTTTAACTGCTCTTAAATTCTCTACCAGATCAATAGTCTTGATAAAATTAATTCCTCTCATATTCAAGTTCTTTTTAAACTCTTTATACTCCAAAAAAGGAAGATGTTTAGATTCGAATCCCAAGTTATTAATCTTTAAAGCATATATCTTTTTTACTATAGTCTCAAACAAATTATAATTTACAACTTCAGTTTCCCATAAAGTTATTTTCTTAGCCTCTTGAGCATAAATAAAATTGGTAAAATACACTACTCCCTTAGGAGATATCAATAGGTAGCCATTAGCTTCTCTAAATCCTGTTAGATATTTTATATTGTAGGGGTTGGATACAAGAAGAGCGTCTAGCCCTGCTCTTTCTATAGATTTTAAACAGTCTTTAATTCTTTTTCTTCTTTCTTCCACTTAGAAAGTAAACCGCTGCTTCTAAAGCAAGATGGTAACTATACTTCCCTAAACCAGTAATCACTCCTTGAACAACATCAGAAATAAGTGACCTTCTTCGAAAATCTTCACGCTTATAGATGTTAGAAATATGGACTTCTATAGTGGGGATACCTGTAGCAAGGATTGCATCTCTTATAGCTACAGAAGTATGAGTATAGCCTGCAGGGTTAATTATGAGAAAATCATAATCACTGTTAGTAATTCTATTAACTATTTCTCCCTCAGAATTTGATTGAAAACATTCTAGTTCTACCTTTAATGTTGAAGCTCTCGCTTTAAGCTCATTATTTAACTCCTTAAGGGTGAAGTTTCCATACACTTTGACCTCTCTTCTTCCTAATAAATGAAGGTTAGGACCATGAATTACCAAAATTCTATTCTTCTTCAATTTCTGCCTCCTCTATTAACATTATTGGTATTCCATCTTTTATAGGATAAGCCCTTCGACATTTCTTGCATACCAACCTATTATTTTTTAATACTACATCTTCCTTACAAGCAGGACAAGCTAAAATTTTCAATAACTCTTCATCAATCATTCTTTCTCCTCCTTTGTCTGTACATACATTAATCTTAAATTAAATAAAGACTCTTCCAACAATTTTTCTTCTTCAGAAGTTAAATTTCCTTTCGTTTTCTCTTTAAGAATGCTCAAGGTATCTATTAAAAATCTTGCTTGCTCCATATTCTTTTCTAGTTTCTTAGTAACAGGATTTTCTAATTTACCTAAAGCAATCATTGCTTGCATACTTATGGAGGATAGAAAAATGGTAAAAGTTGGTTCATGGTAGGGTTCGTTTTTAGCTTTCGCTTCTCTTTTTTCTTTCTCTACCTGAGCCTTCCACTCTTCATCAACCTTTTTTCTTCTTTCTTCAGGCATTATTATCCCCCCTTAAATTACTAAAGCCCCTAAGTATCCTACAACCGCACTGTAATCGCCACTCACTTCTCCACTAGTTTGATAGCTAACAACCTCTACTTTTCTAGCACCAAGAAGCTTAGTTAGAATAAGCATTATAGAGACAGGTGCTACTCCACACATAGATATATTTTCTCTCTTTACTCTCCGAATAAGTTCTGCTTCATCTAGACTGGTAATAGCCTCAATAGCTAATCTATCCTTCTTTCTTGCTTGAGTATCCTCTTCGTAATGAGTCATATCACTACTGGCTATGATTAAAATCTCCTCTTTCTTTTCTCTTATTCCCTGATAAATCTGCTGAGCTACTTTTCTATAAGTATCTAGAGAAGCTGTAGCACATATGATAGGAACAAATTTAAACTCTTTAAAAAAATACTTTAAAATAGGAAGTTCGACCTCAATGGAATGTTCAAATTTATGAGCTAAAAAATCCTCCTCTATGAAATTTCCTCCACGTAAAATATCATGGGCTAACTCTTCATCTATCTCCACATTCCCCTGAGGTATTTCCCATAACCCCTTAGAATAAACACCAAACTCAACTCCCAATCCGGTATGATTAGGACCAAGGATAACTACTCGCTTGCGAGGAAGAATCTTCGCACAGGTAACAACTGCCACTTTACCAGAGTATATGTATCCAGCGTGTGGTAAAATCGCTCCTTTCGCCGAAACTTTAACTGGAGAAGAAACCACCAATCGAGAGACGAAATCTTCTATTTCTTTAGAGGTTTTAGGGTAAAATTGACCACTAACTGCGGGTTTTCTTACCATTTAATTACTATACCACGATAACAACCTCTGTCAATTGCTTTTAAAATGGATAGAAACATTGAAATGGAGCTGGGAATAGTTAAGCTCTTCAGGAAAGGGCGGAAAAGGAGCAGCTTCTCTTATACTTTTTATAGCAATCATCACCAACTCTTTACTAGTTGTTGAAGCATCCACAAGATTTAATCCTTTAAGAATACCATTCTTAAAAACAATGAAAGAAAGATGAACCATTCCACTTTCTTCACTATTATAGTAAGAGTAAGCCTTCTCCTTAATCTTTTCCCTTATCATTCTATAGTAGTTCATATACACAGGACTCTTCTTTATCTCTTTATTATCACTAGTATCAGTAAAAACTATCTCTTTAAGAGAAGGGTTAATCTTTGGCTTTTCTAAGAGGAATTTCCTTTGGCTATCGAGAATCGTCCTTTTAGCCTTTTCTTCTATGTAAGGAGGTACTTTCTTTAAAAGTGCCTCTTCTCTATCGAATTTATCTACTTTGGGAATCTTTTTAAACTCCTTAGGGAAAATTCTAATTTCTTTTTTCTCTTTTTTTCTTTGGACATTAAAATGGGGAACGGCTGGCAAGCCCGTAAGAATCAAAAGGTGTACTATTAAGGAAACCCCTAAAGATAAACCCCACAGGTCTTTCATCTTAAAAATATTATACAGGATTCTTTCGCTTTTACAAGTGAATTTAAATTACCCTGAAATTTTTGCAAAGTTAGAATTTGACTTTTGTTCCTATATACCAGCAAAATTTTTTACTCTGGTAACCATTAACCAACTCATAGTCTTTATCTAAAAGATTCTCCAGACGAATAAAAAAGTCCCAATCTTTATTAAGCTCGAAGCTTAAAGAAAGGGTAGCTAAAAAATACGCTTTTAGTTTTTCTCCTCCGCTATCAATCCGGTTTCCTACATAAGTAAGCTCGGGGTAAATTCTAAATCTATTTTTTAACACCGTTAATGCTAAAACTGCTTTATTTTTTGGTCTCCTTAAAAGTCTTGAACCATCTTCCTTTTTCTCAGCATCTATATTAGCATAAGAGAATTTAATTTTAATTTCTTTTGATAAACTATATTCTAATTTATTCTCCCAGCCTTGAATCTTAGCTTTACCGGCATTATAGTACTTCCAAGTTGTCGTATTGAAATCAATAAGGTTAGAAAGGTGAGTATGAAAATAGGTTGATGAAAATTTTAAATTTTTAAATAGATTCTGTTCTATCCCTACTTGGTAACTTTCTGACTTCTCGGGAGTTAAATTAGGCTCCCCATAAAAGCTGTAGAGTTGATATAAAGAAGGAGCTTTAAAACCTTTCCCAAAAGAAGCTTTTATCTTGGTAGACGTATTCTCTATTATATAACTTGCTGAAGCGTTAAATACTCCTGCAGTACCAAAATTAGAGTGGTCTTCTAAACGATAAGAGGCCGAAATAAAGAATTTAAGAAAAGGAGTGAATATATTCTCAAGATAATAACCTTTACTATTAGTTGTGGATTTATCAGGACTAGAAGAACCTGAATACTTTCCTTCCCCTTTTTCTCTTAAGTAGTCCATTCCCAATATAATTTTATAAGAATCAAGAAGTTGAGAGTCTAACTTATATTTAACCTGATAAGTCTTTCCATCATACCAGTAATTGACAGAAGAACTTTCCCAATGTTTGCGATAAGTCCTAGTAAAACCCAGCTGAAACTCCTGTGATATATCTTCAGAGAGAGCATTTTGAATTTTAATTCCACTTACTCCCTGATGGAAATGAGCAATGTTGTCATCATCATCTGAACTACTGGCATCATATTCGTATTTTGAATAGATGTAATGATTAAGAAAAGTTATATCTAAATCGTTACCAAAGCTATAATCTAACCTCAAGGAAGAGTTAAAATTATGGTAAGGATCTCTCTCGTGATTCCCTTCCTTATATTTTTGAGCATAAAAAGAGTTTACATCTGTTTTTGAAAGAAAAAGAAAATAAGAAAACTTAT
>QNCE01000036.1 GCA_003644405.1 Candidatus Omnitrophota bacterium
GTAATAAGGAATAGGATAGATGAATTTGGTGTAAAAGAGCCAAGTATTCAAATTCAGGGAAAAGATTCTATTCTAGTTCAACTTCCTGGAGTAGTAGATAGGGAGAGAGTTTTAAAGATAATCGGTCAAACTGCTTTTTTAGAGTTTAAATTAGTAGAGGATGATGAGAAGAAGTTAAAGCAGGCTTTGGAAGGTAACATCCCTGAAGGGTACGAGTTGAAATATCTGGATGATAAGCCTCTTCTTTTAAAGAGTGAAGCTTCTATTAAAGGTTCAGATTTAGCCACTGCTACTTCTACTTTTGATTCCAATATGTTTCCTATCGTTACTTTAAAGTTCAATAACGAAGGCACGAAGAGGTTTGCTAAAGTTACTAAGGAGAATGTGGGAAGAAGGCTTGCTATTGTTTTAGATGGAGTGGTAAAAAGCGCTCCCGTAATTAGAGAGCCAATTTTGAGCGGCGATGCTCAGATAACCGGAGATTTTACTGTTCAAGAAGCACAAGACTTAGCTTTAGTTTTAAGAGCAGGAGCTCTTCCAGCACCTTTAAAGATAGAAGAAGAAAGGACAGTTGGCCCTCTCTTGGGTAGTGATTCCATAAGAAGGGGATTGCTTTCCATAGTTATTGGAGCAATATTGGTATTTATCTTTATGGGTAGTTATTATTTTATAGGAGGATTGGTAGCCTTTATATGTCTTATTCTTGATTTAGTTTTTGTCTTAGCAGGACTTAGTTTGCTAAGAGCAACTTTGACTCTACCAGGAATTGCAGGGATGATTTTGACGTTAGGAATGGTTGTTGATGCTAACGTTTTAGTTTTTGAGAGAATTAGAGAGGAGCTTAAAGCAAACAAACCCTTGAGTTTAGCAGTGAAGAATGGATTTGATAAAGCAAAGAGAACTATTTTTGATGCTAATATCACTACCTTAATTGCCGCTCTTTTTCTCTTTATCTACGGAACCGGTCCTATCCGTGGTTTTGCTACTACTTTATCTTTAGGAATAATAGCGAGTATCTTTACCTCTCTTTTTGTAGGTAGAACTATTTTTTATATATTTCTCAACATGGGTTTAAAAAGATTGAGAATGGTCGAGTTAGTTAAATCGCCTAATATAAATTTTGTAAAGTTTAAAAATATTTGCCTTGTTATTTCTTTAGTATTGATAGGTATGGGTTTCTTTAGTTTTAAATCAAAAGGAGAAAGAATATGGGGTATAGATTTTAAGGGGGGTCAGCTTCTTCAGTATAAACTTCAGCCTCTTTCTAAAATCGAAAAGGTAAGAAAAGTTTTAGAGGAGGAAGGAATTAATAATATAGTTCTGCAGGAATTTAAAGATATTAAAGGAGGTATTCTTATAAAAAGTAAAAGTGACATTACCCAGAAAGTAGAAGATATCTTAAAAAAGAACTTTGATAAAGTAATTCAACTAAAGATAAATACCATCGGACCAACGGTAGGAGCAATTCTAAGAAAAAAAGCTATTCTTGCTGTAAGTATGTCTCTTTTGGGTATACTTATTTACGTGGCTTTCAGATTCAAACATCTGGATTTTGCTATAGCAGGGATAATTGCTCTTTTCCATGATGTTTTAATGAGTATAGGTTTCGTTTGCTTATCAGGATACGAGATTAGCCTTTTGGTTATTACTGCTATTTTGACTATCGCTGGATACTCTATAAATGACACTATTGTAATTTACGACCGTATAAGGGAATTAACCCCTCGAATGCATAAGGTATCTTTGAGGGAGATGATAAACTCTGCCATTAATCAAACTCTTTCTCGAACAATTATTACATCTTTTACTACTATCCTTGTGGTGGTATGTATTTTTGCTCTAGGAGGAGAAGCATTGAAGAGTTTTTCTTTTACTCTCTTAGTAGGGTTTATTGCAGGAACCTATTCCTCAATATATATAGCCTCTCCGTTAGTTTTAGCCTTTCGTAAGTTTTCTTCTCTATCTGCTAGATAAGATGATTGTACTTAATCGAGAGGAGATAAAAAAGTTAATTTTAGAAGAAGGGCTTATTCAAGGATATACTGATTTAGATATTCAGCTTACTCCCAATGGTTTTGATTTTACAGTAGAGAAAATATTTAAGTTTAAAGGGGAAGGAGCGGTAGCTTTCTCTAACACCGAGAGGGTGCTTCCTTCTACTGAAGAAGTTTCCTTTGTAGAACCAATTTTCTCTGATAGAAGGGCTTGGTGGTGGTTACCTAAAGGCATATATAAGGTGAGAACAAATGAAGTCGTTAATCTCCCTATGAATCTAATAGCTTTGGCTTTCCCTAGAAGTTCCCTCTTAAGGATGGGAGTTTACGCCCACAATGCCGTGTGGGATGCTGGGTTTAAAGGCAGAAGTGAGTTTGTTTTAGTGGTAGGAAACTCTCATGGAGTAAAGATAAAACAGAATGCAAGGTTAATTCAAGTAATTTTTGTTAGAGTCAATAAGCCATCTTATGGATATCAAGGAATCTACCAAAATTATAAGTAAGCTAAAGTATTTAGGGAATTTTTCCTACTTGGATATATAAAAAGAAGATATGTTTCCTACTTTAAAAATATACACTCATAAAGAAGAGAGCCTTCCCCAAATAGTGAATAAGATAGCAGAATTTGGCTATTGCAGGGTAGATGAAGTGTTAGAAGAAGGAGATTTTTCTCTTAAAGGCGATACTCTGGAGGTTTTTCCTGTAAATTTTAATTTTCCTGTAAGGATAGAGTGGGAGTTTGAAGTAATTAAAGAAATTTATAGTTTTGATAGAACTATTAACAAAAAGATAATGGAATACAATTTTCTTATTCTTCTCCCCCATAGGAAAAAGAAGCCAAAAAGATATTCAGAGGAAGTGCCTTTAGATATTGTTCTAAGAATAAACAAAGGAGATTATGTAGTTCATACTCGCTATGGTATAGGTAAATTTTTAGGAACAAAGAAATTGAAAGTAAGGGGTAAGGAAAGGTACTATTTTGAAATAGAGTATGCTAATAGGGATAAACTCTATGTATCAGTAGAAGAAGCTCACTTGATTCAAAAATACATAAGTTTTTCTGCTAAACCTCCTAAGCTTTCACGACTCGGCTCAAGGGAGTGGCTTCGCACTAAAGAGAGAGTAGAACACGGGATAAGAAAGTACGCTTTAGAACTTTTAAGAGTTCAAGCTCAACGGGCGCTATTGGGAGGGTTTAAGTTTTCTCCTGATAGTGAATGGCAAAAGATTTTTGAAGAAAAGTTTCCTTATCAGGAGACAGAAGATCAAATCAAAGCTACCTATGAAGTAAAAAGAGATATGGAACAGAAGCAGTGTATGGATAGGTTAATCTGTGGAGACACCGGTTATGGTAAGACTGAAGTAGCTATGCGGGCAGCATTTAAAGCAGTGATGGATGGGAAACAGGTAGCATTTTTAGTACCTACTACAATTCTAGCATATCAGCACTACAAAAATTTAGTGAAAAGGGTAGAAGATTTCCCTGTGGTAGTAGAGTTACTCTCTCGGTTTAGAAGTAAACATCAGCAAGAGGAGGTTGTAAAAAGACTGAAGGAGGGTAAAATTGATATAGTGGTAGGAACACATCGACTTCTTTCCCAGGATGTGGAGTTTCATGATTTGGGGCTTCTTATTATCGATGAAGAGCAGAGGTTTGGAGTTAGGGCTAAGGAGAAATTAAAGAAGTTAAAATTAGGAGTGGATGTCCTTACTTTAACTGCTACTCCCATTCCTCGTACTCTCTATATGGGACTTATAGGGATAAAGGAAATATCTTTGATAAGAACTCCTCCCAAAGAAAGATTGGCAGTGAGAACCAAAGTAGCAGAGTTTTCTCCCCAACTTCTCAAAGAGACGATAACTAAAGAAGTAAACAGAGGAGGGAGTGTATTCTTTATCCATAACCGAATTCACACTTTAGATAGAATACTTAAGATTTTAAAGAGCGTTTCCCCTTCTCATATTAGGATAGGAGTGGTTCACGGAAAGATGCCTCCTTCTTGTATAGAGAAAGCAATGTTAGATTTTATTGAGAAAAGGATTGATTGTCTTCTTTCTACGGCAATTGTAGAATCAGGTATAGATATTCCTCATGCTAATACTATTATCGTTAACGATGCTCACACTTTTGGTTTAAGCGACTTACACCAGTTGCGAGGGAGAGTAGGGAGGTTTAATATTCAAGCTTACGCTTATTTCTTAGTTCCAAAATTCTCTTCTATATCTAGTGAAGCTAGAAAAAGGTTAAAGCTTCTAGAGGAGTTTTCTCACCTGGGTGCAGGTTTCGAGATTGCTATGAGTGACTTGGAGTTAAGAGGGGCGGGCAACCTCTTGGGTGTCCAACAGCACGGGTTTGTTTGGATGATTGGATTCGACCTTTACTGCCGTCTTCTTAAAAAGGAGATAGAATATCTAAAGGAAACATTTAAGATTGAGATAGGAGGTTAAAGTTGAAAAAGAAAATTAAATTAGTATGGATAGCAGCCTTTGTGGTAAGTTTTCTTACTTTGGCTGACTCTTTAGCAATAAAGGCGGAATCAGTAAGTAGGATAATTGCCAATGTTAATGGAGAAATAATCACTTCCAAAGATTTAGATGATTACTGTAATTTTTTAAAGTATAAAAATCCGGAAATTGAAATTAATGAAGAGTTCAAAAAAAATCTACTCCAAAGACTTATCGAAGATAAACTGATAATCTCTCAGGCTAGGAAGGAAAAAATTGAAGTTCCTTCTAGTTGGATAAAAGATCGAATGCAGGCATTTATCTCTTCTTATCCATCCTATGAGGCTTTCGAAGCTTCTTTGATAAAAGAAGGGTTAACAATCACTGCTTTAAAGGAGAAATTGAAAGCAGAGTATCTGACTCAAAAAATTATTGATAAGTACGTACGTTCAAAAATAAGTATTTCTCCTCAGGAGATAACTGATTTTTACAACAATAATAAGGAAATCTTTAGAGAGCCTAAAAAGTATATAATTTGGATGGCAAAGATAGATAGTGAAGAAGAAGCAGAAGAATTAAATAATAAAATAAAATCTGAGGGGATAGATTCTTTGGATAAGAAGAGTTATAGGTTGGTAAAATTAGAGGTTGAGGAGAAGAGTTTGAAGGAAGAAATAAAAACTATAGTTGCTACTTTAAAAGAAGGAGAGACAAAAATACAAAAATCTTCTGATTTTTACTATCTGATATATTTAGAGAAAGTAATTCCTTCTAAGATAACTCCCTTAGAAAAAGCTAAAGAGAAAATACACTCCTACCTCTGGGAGAAAAAATTTAGAGAGGAGTTTACTAGATGGACAAACAATTTAAAGAAAGAAGCATTAATAAAAGTTTATGATTAAAAAAGTAGTAATTCCTATTGGAGATCCTGCAGGGTGTGGCCCAATTATAACATTAAAAGCTATAGAGAATATAGGGAGGAAGGATTTAAAATTCATCATTGTAGGTGATAAAAAAGTCTTGGAAACAATTCCCACGTTTAGGCGAATTAAAAAGAAAATAGAACTAATAGATTTAAATACTAAAGGTATTTCTAAACTTAAGAAAGGAAGAATAAGTAAGTTAGGAGGAATTGCTTCCATTTCCTATCTTAATAAAGCCTTAGAAATTGTTACTGAGAGAAAAATTTCCTCTTTAGTTACTGCTCCCTTATCTAAAGAAGCAGTAAAATTATCTTTTCCCAGTTTTTTAGGTCATACCGAGTATTTAGCCAATTACTTTGGAACAAAAAATTTTGCTATGATGATGGTTTCTAAAAACTTTAAAGTAGTTCTTTTTACTCGTCATATAGCTTTTAAAGAAGTTGCTCTACAAATTAAGAAAAAAGAACTGATAAGGAATTTTCACCTTGTTTACTATTTTTTAAAAGAGCGATTTAAGATTGATGCTCCTAGGATAGGAGTATGTAGTCTAAATCCTCATGCAGGAGTAGATACTTATTTAGGAAAGGAGGAGAGAGTAATAAAGGAAGCAATAGATAGTTCTTTGCTACCCTTAAAAGGACCGTATCCTGCTGATACTATCTTTATACCCACAAATATAAAGAAATTTCATTGTATAGTAGCTCTCTACCACGACCAAGGGATGATACCTTTTAAACTTCTTTCTTTTAAAAAGGGGGTGAATTTGACAGTTGGTCTTCCCATAATAAGGACCTCTCCTGCCCATGGCGTGGCGTTTGATCGGGTAAGAGAAGGTAAACATCTTGTTTTTTCATCTATGGTAGAAGCAATACGCTTGGGAGTTTTCTTAAGTTACTCTTCTTAAATATCCTTTATGAAATTCAGTAAAGAGTTAGGTCAAATATTCTTAAGGGATAAAAGATACGTAAGGAAAATAATAAGTTCTATGAATATAGAAGGAAAGGAGGTTTTGGAAGTAGGAGGATGTAGAGGGGAATTAACTCAATATTTACTAAAGAAGGTAAAAAAGTTATGGTGTGTGGAACTTGATTCTCGATTAGTAGAGATTCTTAGTAAAAGATTTTCCTCCTTTTCTAATTTAGAGGTTATAAACGATGATATTTTAAAGATAGACTTAAGTTCCTTTAAGAGGGAGTTGGTAGTGTTTGGGAATATCTCCTACCATATAAGTAATAAGTTTATAAGATACATTATAACCCAAAGAAAATGGATTAAAGAAGTATACGCCTCTTTTCAAAAAGAATTTGCAAAAAAACTTACTGCTCATCCTGGAGAGAAAGCTTATAGTTTTTTAACCTGCTATATTCAATATTTCGCTATACCTAAGATTCTCTTCGATATCCCTAAGCAGGCTTACTGGCCTCAGCCGAGAGTAGATTCCTCTTTTGTGAAGATAAAATTTTTGTCAGCTTCTCTTTATCCTGTTGAAGATGAGGAGAAGTTATTTAGAGTTATAAAAGTTGCCTTTCGGGCAAGACGGAAGAAGATTATAAACTCTTTAACTTCTCTTTATTGTAAAGATAGGATAAAAGAGGTATTAGAAGCTTTAGGAATAAACGAGGGAGAAAGACCAGACTATTTATCATTGGAAGATTATTGCAAAATTGTCAATTATTTAGGCTAAGAGATTTATAAGTTGACACCTATCTGGAAGGGTGGTAGAATTCTTCTTACCTTGAAAAGAGGAGGTAAAGATGAAAAAAAATACCAAAAAAAAGAGAGAATCCGCTATTTCTAGAAAGAGAAAAAAGACAGTTATCCAGAGAGCAAAGACTCGAGTTAAGACCTTAAAAAGAAAGATTGAGAGAATTGGAAAGAAAAGAACTTCTACCCTCTATAAGAAAAAAGAAAACTCCCCTTTATTAAAAACCCCTCTACCTACTCCTGTAGGGAAAATTAGTGCAGATAAGGAAAAAGTAGAAGTGTCCAAGTTTGTAGGACTTAAAGAGCCTCAAATTATTCCTCAAGAGATAGGAGAAATTAGTTTGCCTCAAAAGTATTACGATAATAGGATTACTCTTTTACCTAGAGATCCTTGGTGGTTACATACTTATTGGGATATTAGTGAGACAAAAATTAGCGAAGTAGTTTCCTCTATACCTATATATGAAAGGGAAGGTTTAAAGTGGATTTTGAGAGTTTACGATGTTACAGGAGTAAAAGATTTTAGAGGGGATAATGCAAATTCTTTTTTTGATATTGATATCCACTTTGAAGCAGGTAACTGGTATATAAATGTAGATAAGCCAGAAAGAGATTGGTGTGTAGAAATTGGATTTAAAAATCCCTATGGTAAGTTTTTTCCTTTAGTGCGTTCAAATATAACTAAAACTCCTTGCTTTGGGATTTCTAACGTGGTAGATGAAGAGTGGATTCTAGGGGAGGAGGATTACTATAAAATTTTGGGGATCTATGACTTAGGCAAAAGTTCTTTGGAAAGGCGAAAGAAGTTAGAAGAGATTATAAAGCACCAAATTTCTAGTGGAGCATTTTCTGGGGGGATAAGTAGCCTCTTTTCCTTTATGAAGAAAGAAGAAGCACGGAAATTTTTCTTAGAGGTATGGACAGAGCTTATTATTTACGGGAGAGCTCATCCCAAAGCTACTGTAGAGGTGGAGAAAAAACGGGTTAACTTAAGAAGCGATGGAACATTTTCTTTAAGGTATGCTCTACCGGAGGGAGATTTTGAATTTAAAATAGTGGCTACTTCGCCTGATAAGAAAGAGAGGATAAAGATTACACCTACCGTTAAGAGAGGTACAAAGTAATATGGAAAAGGGATATTTGGCATTAATTTTGCATGCCCATCTTCCTTTCGTACGTCATCCAGAATATGAAGAGTTTTTGGAGGAAAGGTGGTTTTTTGAAGCGTTGACTGAGACCTATATTCCTCTCTTAGAAGTTTTTGAGAGGTTAGATAACGACCGGATAGATTTTTGCCTTACTCTTAATCTTTCTCCTACCTTGTGCAGTATGATGGACGACCAACTTCTTAAAGAAAGATACGTTAGATATTTGGATAAAATGATTGAACTCTGTGAGAAAGAAATAGAGCGTACTAGATTTTCTCCTTCCTTTCATAAGTTGGCACTGATGTATTATTATCGCTTTAGAAAAACAAAAGATAAATTTTGCTACCACTACAATCAGGAGCTTTTGAGAGAGTTTAAAAAGTATCAGGACAAAGGATTTTTGGAGATAATAACTTGTGCAGGCACTCATGGTTTTTTGCCTCTCCTTATGAATAAAGAAGCAGTAAAAGCGCAAATTCAGGTAGGAGTGAGTTCTTACATTAAATACTTCTCTTCTCATCCTAAGGGGATATGGCTTCCTGAATGTGGTTATTTTGAAGGATTGGACAAGTTTCTAAAAGAATGCGGATTAAAGTATTTTATTTTAGAGACTCATGGGGTACTTTTCTCTAGGCCACGCCCTAAGTTTGGGGTTTACTCCTCTTACTATACTAAGAGAAGGATAGCGGTTTTTGGTAGAGATCCCGAATCTTCCAAGAGTGTTTGGTCTTCAATTGAAGGCTATCCGGGAGATTATAATTATCGAGAGTATTATCGAGATATTGGTTTTGATTTAGATTACGATTATATAAAGCCCTATATATCTCCCTGTGGAGTAAGGATATTTACAGGTATAAAATATTATAAGATAACTGGTCCTACTCCTTACAAAGAGCCCTACTTGCCTGAAGAGGCAAAGAAGAAAGCTGCTGAGCATGCAGGAAACTTTATGTTTAATAGAGAAAAACAGGTTGAATATCTTTACAGTGTGTTGGGAAGAAAGCCTATTATTGTGGCTCCCTATGATGCAGAGTTGTTTGGCCATTGGTGGTTTGAAGGAATAGATTGGCTCCAGTTCCTAATAAGAAAGATAAGGTATGATCAGGAGAACATAAAACTTATCACCCCTTCCCGTTATCTTAAGCTCTATCCTAAGAATCAAGCGATAAATCCTGCTCCCTCCAGCTGGGGGTGGAAGGGTTATTACGAAGTTTGGCTCAATGGTTCTAATGATTGGGTTTATCCTCACCTTCATCGTGCTCAAGAAGCGATGGTGAAGTTAGCTAACAAATATAAAGATAGTGATGGTATAAAGAGGAGAATCCTTAATCAGATGGCTAGAGAAATTCTTTTGGCTCAGTCTAGTGATTGGGCATTTATGATGAAGACGAATACTTTTAGTGAGTATGCTAGGAAGAGAACAGTTGTGCATCTTGAACACTTCTATCTTTTAAAAAATTACTTAGAAAAAAACTTTTATAATTTCGAAGTCCTTGAAGATATAGAGAGAAAAGATAATCTCTTTCCTGAAATAGAGTTTTCCATTTTCCAATCCTGAAAATGAAGACTCCTACAGAAATTTTATTCTTGTGGCATATGCACCAGCCTTTTTACAAACTTCCTTCTCACCAAGATTTTTACTTAGGATGGGTACGTTTACATTGTGTTAAAGATTACTATTCTATGGCAAAGATGCTCTATAAATTCGATAAGGTAAAGGCGACTTTTAACTTTAGCGGTGTACTTTTAGCTCAAATACTTGACTATGCTCATAATAAGGCTAAGGATTATTATCTTACTCTTACCCTGAAGGATCCCAAGAGTTTAACCAAAAAAGAAAGGGAGTTTATTTTAGAGAGATTCTTCTTTGTAAACTTCGAAAGGATAATAAAACCTCACAGACGCTATCTACAACTTTACCAGAAGAAAGTTTCTAAAAAGAAATTTTTATCTCAAGATATATTAGATTTACAAGTTCTTTTTAACTTGGCATGGTTTTCACCCTATAGTTTCAACGAAGATAAGGGATTAAGAGAATTAAAAGAAAAAGGAAAGAACTATTCTCAAAAAGATAAGCGTTATATCATAGAGAAGCAGTATCAAATAATATCTGCTACCTTACCTCTCTACAATCGCCTGCTTAGAGATAAGAGAATTGAAATTTCTGTTTCTCCTTTCTATCATCCTATCCTTCCTCTAATATATGACACCGAAATTTTAAAAGAATTTCCTCACCTTAAAAGACCTGTTTTAAGGTTTTCTTATCCTGAAGACTGCCGATACCAGCTTTATCGTTCCAAAGAAATTTTTAAGAAAATCTTTAGAAAAGAAGTAAAGGGGAGTTGGCCCTCAGAAGGGAGTATCTCCGAAGAGGTAGTAAATATATATAAGGAAGAAGATTTTAACTGGATTGCTTTAGATGAAGGTATTCTCTTTAAGAGCTTAACTACTGAGTATGTCCCCTACGATTTGATAAAGAATCAAAGGCATCTCATCTATAAGCCTTATCAATTCTCAGGTGTAAATATTTTCTTTAGAGACAGGAATTTGTCCGATGCTATAAGTTTTATCTATCAAGGATGGGAAGATCCTGTTTTTGCTGGTTATGATTTATTGGAGCATTTTAAGCGAATTCACTATCATACCCAAGGGATATTAAAGAATCGAATAATTACTATTACAATGGATGGAGAGAATGCTTGGGAGTACTATCCTAACAATGGAGTAGATTTTTTAGAGACTGTATACTCTGCATTAGAGAAGAGTCAAATCCTTACCACTACCTTACCCAGCGAATTTCTTAAAAAAGCGCCTACTAAGAGATTGGAAAAACTTAGCCCTGGTTCATGGATAAATGCTGACTTTGGGGTTTGGATTGGTTCTAAAGAGAATAATTTGAATTGGTATATTTTAAGAAGGGTAAGGGATTTAATAGAAAAAAGTAAAGACAAAGTTGAAGATTTGGATAAACTAAAAGAATATTTTTATATTCTAGAAAGTAGCGATTGGAATTGGTGGAATACTTTTTATGAACCAACAGGAGATTTTAAGAAGTTATTCACCTCTTATGTTAAAGAGATTTACCGGATCTTAAAAAAGAGACCTCCCAGCTACATTAAGTAAGATGGGTAAGACTTACTTTCTCTTTGGTGTGCATAATCATCAGCCTATAGGTAATTTCCCTAACATTTTTGAAGAAGCTTACCAGAAATGTTACCTTCCCTTTCTTACTACCTTGGAGGCTTATCCTAAAGTAAAGTGTAACTTTCATATAAGTGGTCCTCTCTATGATTGGATTTTAGATAATCACAGAGAGTACATTTCTAAGTTAAAGATGTTAGTAGAAAGAGGACAGGTAGAAATTATAAGTGGTGCCTACTACGAGCCTATTCTTCCTTTGATACCTGATGAAGATAAGTTTTCTCAGATAAGACTTATGAATGAGTTTATTAGAAAGAATTTTTCTGCCACTCCTAAGGGAATTTGGATAGCAGAAAGAGTTTGGGAGCCTTATTTAGCACGAATAATAAATTTGGCTAATCTTAAGTATACCTTTTTGGATGATACCCATTTTCGCTATGCAGGGTTGAGCCAGAGAGAGTTTTCAGGCTACTATCTTACTGAAGAGAGTTATTTTCCTATTTATATTTTCCCCATAAGTAAGTCTTTAAGGTATAAGATTCCCTTCTCCCTAGCAGGTGAAGCTATAGACCTTCTTAAAAGTTTTTCTGCACAAGGAGATATTCTTGTTACTCTCTTTGA
>QNCE01000037.1 GCA_003644405.1 Candidatus Omnitrophota bacterium
ATACCATTTTTTCTCCTCCTCTGGGGTTAATAAGAAACTACTCCTTTTAATCACAGGTTCTTGGGAAACAATCTTTTTTACCAAACTAAGATATTCATCTTTTATATGTACATCTTTACAAGACCTTCTCCAAAATGGCGTCCTCCTCCTAATCCCCAGAAGAAAAGGCAGGAGAGAATTTTTTAAATCAATTATTAAATCGTACTTACCTTTTAGATCCCAACAAAATCTCATCTTCTCCCTTATCCTCCACCTTTTATCAAACACAACAACATCATCGATAAAATTATTCCTCAACAGAAACTCCTTAGTTTTGGGGGAAACTATGGCAGTAATTTTAGCTTGAGGGTAGGAAGCCTTAAGTTTGTCTAATACAGGAAGGGACAGAATTGTATCTCCTAGATTCGTAGGAAAATTGAAAATTATCCTTTCAAACATTGTAAAATTTCCCTTGCCTCTCGAAAAACTTCTTCAGGAGATATACTTTTCATACAAATATTGTTTCTACAACTCAATCTCAAGCAGGGTACTTCGCATTCTTTATTCTTATAAATTATTCTAATCAATCCTTTGCCTCGTGGTCCAGTAATAGAGGGATGGGTGGGGCCAAACATAGCTATAAGAGGAGTATTTACGCTTGCAGCTAAATGCATTATCCCAGTATCTGCAGAGATAAACAAATCAACTCTCTTTAAAACTGCCCCTAACTCTCTTAAGTTTGTCTTACCTGCCAAAAGATAAGGTTTGTTCTTCATTAACTTCTCTATCTGTAAAGCCAAACCTAAATCCTCTTTTGTGCCAGTAATTATAACCGAAGCGCCTAACTCCTCTATTAACTTGTCTCCTAGTTGAGCAAAATACTCTTTTGGCCACATCTTAAGAGTCCAGTTAGCTTTAGGATGGAGAATCACTTTTAGCTTACTATTTAAAATGGATGAAGGTAGAATTGAGTCTACTCGTTCAACCTCTTGAGGCAAGAGAAAAAAATCTGGTTCTTTTTTACTTACCTTAAGGCCTATACTCTCTATCAAGTTTAAATAGTAATCCATCTTATGAGTACTTTGAGAAGGAAGAGGAATCTTTCTGTTTATAAAAGTAAATTTTTTTGATTCATATCCGTAGATATCTTTAATACGTGCTAACTTACACATCAACGATTTAGTAAGGGAAGGTTTAAGTAAAAAAGCAGTATCAAATTCTTCTCCTGATATCTTCCTGGTAATTCTTAAATTAGAGAGTAAATCTCGGTGAGAAGAAAAAGTTATAATCTCATCCACGAAAGGGCTGGAGATAAAAATCTCTTCCACTCTTCTATGGATTAAAATACCTACCCAACAATGAGGGTTGTTTTCCTTTAAACTCCGTAAGAAAGGAGTAGCCATAAGAGAATCTCCTATCCAGTTAGGTAAAAACACTAAAATCTTTTTCATACTTACTTAATTACTGTGATAAAACCTCTTCATACACCTGAGAAGTAGACTTTCCCATCTTCTCTAAACTAAATCTCTCCTCCACCATCTTTTTAGCATTAGCTACTATACGCCTCCTTAAATCATTGTCCTTTAGAAGAAGGTCAATGGCCTCTAGAATATCTCTGGGAGTAGTTGTTTTTAAAATTATACCTGTTACTCTATCTTCTACTATCTCTTTTAAGGCACCAGAATTTGCTACTACTACCGGGGTACCCATATACTGAGCTTCAACAACAGAAAATCCAAAAGGTTCTCCTTCAGTTAAAGAAAGAAAAATATCTAAGTTTCTCAGCACTACCAGAGATGGAAGTTTCTTTAAAAAAAACACTCTACCATCTAAACCTAACTTTTTCTTTATCTCCTTTAGTCTTAATTCTTCTCTTCCTTCTCCTAAAATTAAGGCAACTGCCTCCGGATACTTTTTTAGAATAAGGGGCATGGATTGGATAAAAAAGGAAATATTCTTTTCAGGAGCTAAGCGAGATATCATTCCTATAACAGGATAACCACTAAAGCTTATAGGTAAAACCTTCTCCTTAATAGAATCACTTCTTTGAGGAAAAGAACTAATATCGATGCCATTATAAATCACTCGTATGTTTTTAGGATTAATTTTAAAATTTCTGATTAAGTGGTCTTTTACATAATTACTTACCGCTATGGTTCTTAACCCAGCAAAAGGAAATAATTTCCTAAATAGATGGGGGCGATAGCATCCATGAAACGTGGATACGTAAGGAATCTTTCTTGTTACCCATAAACGATGGGCTAAAGATTGGGTCACTCTAGTATTAGCATGAACAATGTCCACTCTTCTCTTCTTAAGGAATCTACTTAATAGGTGGAATGATTTAGCTATTTTGGGAGAGAGAATGGATTTTGTAGCTATAGGAAGATTTAAGACTACCGTATTACTTACTCCTACCAGCTCCTTCTCCCATTCTCCTCCACTGGTTGCTACCACAACAAAATTCTTCCTTGCTAAAAATTTCGCTAGATTTATTACATAACGAGGGATACCTCCTACATTAAGATGGGTAGTAAGAAGGAGAATTCTCATTTTTCTATAATATCTTTTATCTTCCTAAAAACTTCCTGGGGGCTAATACTTTTCATACAAGTATTTAACCGACATTTTGGCTTATAGCAGAAGGAACAGGGAAGCTTTTTGTATAATACATAAAGATTTCTACTCTCTACTATGTGACGTTTAGGATCGGTAGGGCCAAATAAAGCAATAGTTTCTACTCCTAAAGCTACAGAAATATGCAAAGTAGCAGTATCTTGACATATAAATACTTTAAGGAGACTTAAGAGCGCTATTAGTTCTTTTAGATTGGTGTTACCACAGAGATTAATAACTTCATCTTTAAAATTTTCTCTTATCTGATTTGCCGCTTCCCTACTATGAGAATCTCCTACTAAAACTATCTTATAAGAAGGAAATTCTCTCCTTAGAAGCTCTATAAGTCTAATAATACTGGCAACAGGCCAATTCTTTGTCTTCCACTTCACCGAAGCAGAAACATTTATCCCAATCAAATTTTTCTCCCCGGATACCCCTAACTTCTCCAGAGAAGTAATGGGTGGCCTCCACATAACCAATTTTCTCTCTTTTATCTTGACTCCCAATAGGCGTAATATTCTATTTTGTGACTGAAGAGGATCAATTCTTTCTTTGGGAAACTTTACTGAAGATGTAAGAAGAAAACCCAGCTTACGAGAGAATCCAAAAGACTTCTGAGGAAAACTTAAAAAAGCAATAAGATGTGTAGCTAGATTATTCTGTAAATCTATTATATAATCAAAACTTTCTCTCCGTAAACTATTAGAAATTTTGATAATTTTCTTTACTTTCTTATAATCTCTATCTATCCCTATTACCTTATCCACGAAAGGAGACTCATAAAACAGAGAAGTGTATTTTTTTAAAGTCAAAATTGCCAGTTTACTTTTAGGAAAACTCTCCTTTATCGCCTTAAGCGAAGGAATAGCTAACACTACATCACCTAAGGAAGAAACTTTTATAACCAAAATTCTTTTAAACTCTATGGCTTCTTGGTAAGTCTGAATAATTTTACTATAACAGTTCTCGAGGGTATAAAGCCTTTCTACTTTCTTGCGACCATTATAAGCAAGCTTTCTTGCTAAAGAGGGGTTATCTATCAAAGTTAAAATAGCTTCCTTTATCTGATTGGAATCACCAGGTAAAACTAAGATGCCGTTTTTCTTATCTTCCACAATCTCCTCCAAAGCACCTACCTTGGTAGCAATTACTGGCACTCCACTAGCAAATGCCTCTACTACCACTCTTCCAAAAGATTCTTTAGCAACAGAAGGAACTACCATAAGAGAAGCTTTTTCTAATATTTCCTCTACATTAGGAGAATATCCCAAAAATTCCACATGATACTCTAAAGACAGGCGTCTCACTAAATTTTTCAAATACTCAAAGTAAGCCCATTTAGACTTCTCCGCCTCTCCTACAATGAGGAGATTCAAGTAAGGCTTCACTCTTATAACTTTATGAAATGCCTGAATAAGGTACTCAAAGCCCTTAGAGGGAGAGATTCTTCCTATACTTACTATTATATTGGAAGCTAACCTTTGAGAAGGGTCTTTAAAGGTAAACCGAGACAAATCTACCCACCGACTAATTATTCTAATTTTTTCTTCACTGATACCGAAATTTTCCATCATATGACGAGCAATCATCTTGGAAGGACATATAACAAATTTACCCCATCCCATTACCTTACTAAAGACATGTTTAGAGTAAGCTCCGTGAGCTGTAGTAATAAAGGGAATATCTTCCCCTCGGGTAGCAAAAAAAGTAACCCATGCGGGAACACGAGAGCGAGCATGAACTATCTCTGCCTTCTCTTGCTGAATGATCTTTCTCACCTTTCTTATCAGCCGAAGAGTAAGAGGAGATTTTTTTTGTATGGGAAGATTATAGCAAGATACTCCTTCCTCCTTTAATTTTGCAATTAACCTTCCTCCTCCCGAAATAACTACCATCTCCTCCTTAAAATACTTAGCCAAATCTAAAACTCCTCGCTCTACCCCTCCTAAATCCATTTTGGGAAGAACTTGAATAACTTTCATCTTAAAGAAGCACCTCTTTTGCTTTCTGCAGTTGAGAATAATTATACTCCCATAAACTTTTCTGAGGAGCTTGGAAAGTAAAATCACTGTAAGGAAAAACTAAAAAGTTTAGAAAATCGTCCTTTAAAGAATTCAAAAAATTCAGATGACGGCACCTCATCTTTTCCAGAAAAACACTCACTGTGGGTCTGCCTATGCTAAGACTTTCAGAAATCATGGAGACGCTATCGCTAGAGACAAAGACAATCTCACTTAAAGAAATAAAGGTTTCCATTACAAAAGGATAATTTTTTTCCCTAACTATTACTAAAGATTCTAGGTTAGGAAAATTAGCTAAACTCTCTCTAAGCATCCTCTCTACAGAGAGGGAGGTGCGCCTTGAAGTAGAAACAAGTAGCTTATAACCTTTAGTGAGAGAGAATTCCTTTAACTTACTTAGAAAAATTTTCAAATTCTCACAGAACTCTTTCTCTTTATAAATGAAATTCCCTAAAAACAAAGAAACTTTTTTATCCTCTCCTAAATTAAGAAGCCTTTTGCCTTCCTCCACTTTTTTTTGAAGATCTTTGAAATGGGTTAATGCTCCTTTTATCTGCACTACATTCTTTCCTCTAACTCCATCATGATGAGGCGCTATAACTAAATCGAATTTAGAGAGAGTTACATTGGGTTTTAAGATACAACATGACTTTGCTCCTAAACTTTTAGAATAAATGGCGCATACCGGAGCGCACAAAGAACCAGTACTCACAACTAAGTCGAAAAAATTCTTCGACATAAACTCAATATTGCGAGAATCAAGAAAAAATTTTAGACATCTACCGCATCCTAAGCAACTCTTTGTTGAGAAAGAAGCAAAAATTTCTGCTAAGAATCTAGCAAATCTATTTTTATAATTTATCTCCAATATATCTTTTTCTATAGAATAAGGAGACTCCTCAAGCACATCTACTAAATTCAAAGACTGCTTAAGATGACCGGCCTTCCCATCGCTAAGAATGAGAATTCTCCTCTTCTTTTTTCTTTTAAACCTTTTATACCACCAAAGATAGGTCCAAGGGTAAGAATTTAAAAAATCTTCAAAAACTTTGTTTATTTCTCTTAAAATTTCCCTAGTCTCCTTTCCCCCACAATCTATAGGCTTATCTATAATTCCTATATGATAGCTACCTTCTCTATATCCAAAAGCAGGATAAATTTTTTTCCCAAATTTCTTAGCTAAATACACTGCTCCTCCAGGAGTAGGAACAGGAATATTAAAAAAATCTACAATCTCAGAATTTTTCTCTGCTCCATGATCCACTACCATTCCTACCCACCAGTTTTTTTTAAGTAGTTTTGCAACTTCTTTTAAAGAAGTGCATATCTTTAAACTACTCTTTTCTCTAAGTTCATTTAAAAATTTATCCATAGCAAGGTTTCTCTGCTCTCTAACAAAGACAGCGTATTTAAACCTGTCTGTTAAACAACTATTATAAAACTCCCAACTGCCCTCATGGATGCCTACTAAAATATTTCCTGAGGGAGGCAAAGCTTCTCGGAATTGAATGCGAACTCTATTTTTCAATCTATCTACGATAAGTGTTTCTATAAAACTTATCCCAAAAGAGATAAAACTCTTTCTGATGATGGAAAATATAAACTTATTAGTTTTTTTAGGAAACACTTGCTTTAAGTTTATAAAGGCAATTCTCTTTTTTTTCTTATCAAAGTAGTAAAACCCTAAACCTACTACTTTCCCTAAAAATAAAGAAAGAAATAAAGGCAAGAATCTAACCAACCTGTAAACTAACCTTATCAGTAAGTACATCTTCTATATACCTTAAGAATTTGTCCTCCTCCAAGATTTTTAACTCTACACAGAAGATAAAGTAGTTAAGATTTGCTCTTGTAAAATCTAAATGGTAGTAATCTTTGTAAGTAATTATTATATCTTTTATCCCTTCTTTTATGAAGGATTCTTCAAGCAGAGTAATCTCCTCTGGGCTAAAACAATAGTGGTCAGGAAAAATTTCCACCTTCCCTATCCAGAGATCAATACTTTTAAGTTTCCCCAAAAACCCTTGAGGATATCCGATAGCAGTCAAAACGCCTAGCTTCCTCCCCTTAAAGTACTCTAAACTAACCAATTTTTTATCTCTATCTAAAAATCCTTTAAATATATAGTCGGCAAAAAAGACTTTTAGCTTGCTATTTGCCTCCAAAACCTTCTCTCTATAATAATCCTGACGTTTAGCTTCACTATAGGTAATAATCACTATATCTGCTCTCTTTAGAGAAGTTAGAGGTTCACGAAAGGAGGAAGCTGGCAAAAGATATTTACTTCTTAGCAGTTCATCTTTCCTTATAACAACGATATCTAGATCCCGGTCTAACTTTCTGTATTGAAAAGCATCGTCAAGAATAAAGATATCGAAATCATTAACAAGCCTCCTAATAAGTTTGATTCTATTCTTATCATCAAAAACCTTTTTTAAATTATCCTTAAGAAGACGATATTCATCCTCAGCATATCCTTTAGTAATTACAGCTACCTTAAATTTAGAGGCTAGCTTGCGGAAAAGGTAAATTGCCAAAGAAGTCTTTCCTGACCCTCCCCAACAGATGTTCCCTATACTAATTACTTTTCTATTTATGTGATACACCTTAAGGATACGTTTATCGTAAAGAAAGTTCCTCAAGCTCACTATCATGCCAAAAAGATAAGAAAGGATTAAAAGAAAGAAAAAAAGAATGTTTTCTAACCAATTTTTTTTCTCTTTCTCTAGAAAAGTTAAGTACCACCTTTTTATACCTAAATAAGAACTCATAAGTACTTGCTAATAATATCTATATTCCTTTTTAATATAACTTCCCCCTCTTCAAATACTCGAGAAATCCTCAAAGAAAGTTTCTCTCTTGCTTCAGAATCGCCAATCAACTTCTCCAAAATTTCCTTTAACTCCTTTTTGTCTTTAACTTTTATTCCTGCCTTCTTCTCTAATACTACTTCTTCGATTTCTTTAAAATTTTCCATATAGGGACCAAAAAGAGTGGGTTTCAAAAAATAGAGAGGCTCTAAAATATTATGCCCTCCAAATTTTACCCAACTGCCCCCTACCAAACATACATCGGCTAAGCTATAGAAATAGAATAGTTCTCCTATAGTATCTAAAATATAAATACTTGGTGGCTGGGGATTTTCCCACCCCTTTCTGCTTATCCTCTGAGGTAAAAACCCTTTTTGCTCTATCATTTTTTCCAGCAAAGAAATTCTCTGTAAGTGTCTAGGCCCAACTATTAACTTTAGATTAGGAAATTTTTCTAGCAGCTGTTGGTAAATTTCTATAATCATTTCCTCCTCTCCGGGATGGGTACTGCCCGCTACTAAAAGTATCTCCCCTTTCTTTTTTAGCTTGCCATACTTTAGATAAAAGTCATCCAAATCCTTTTTTTCAGCGTATAAACTGGCTAATTTCAAATTTCCTACAACAGAAATTTTCTCTTCTTCCATACCTAAGGAGGAAAATCTTTCTCGAGAAATATTATCTTTAACTCCTACATAATCTATCAATGAAAAAATCTTCTTCATAAAAAACTTAACTTTTCTATAGTAAAAGAAAGCTTTCTCAGAAATTCTTCCATTAATAATTAATATCTTAGTCCCTCTTCTTTTTAAACGACAGTAAAGATTAGGCCAAATTTCCGTCTCCACAGCAATAAAGATTTTAGGCTTAAATAAATTGAGCGCTCTTAAAAGCAAAAAAGTAAAATCAAAAGGAAAATAAACTATAGGAATATGAGGATAAAACTTTTTAGCTACTCTCTTTCCTGTTAAAGTAGTTGTGGTAATAAGAATTGTGTGATTTTTTAGCTCTAACTCTTTGATTAATCTCCGCACAAGTAAAACTTCTCCTACGCTTACAGCTTGAATCCAGATAGAAGCACTGGATTGAGCAAATAGATTCCTTATCTGACTTGAATAAAAGGTAAATTTTTCCAATAAACCTTCCCAGTCAATTTTCTTTTTATAAATATAAGGAAAGAGATTGACGACTAATCCTACAAGAAGAAGAATCTCGTAAACTGGAAGTAAAAATACCATCATGCTCTGGGATGTGCTCTTTGATAAACTTTTTTCAAACTTTCAATAGAAAGGTGGGTATACACCTGAGTGGTAGAGATACTTGCATGTCCTAGGAGTTCCTGAACACTTCGTAAGTCCGCTCCTCGATTTAAAAGATGAGTAGCAAATGAGTGTCTAAAAGTATGGGGAGAAACTTTTAAACTTAAAGCGGCTTTTCTTATATACTTATCTACTATCAATCTAAACGCTCTCTCGCTAAGCTCAGTGCCTCTTCTATTTATAAAAAGGTAGGGGTTGGTGTCTTTGCGTGTCTTAAGATAGTTTCTTATTGCTAAGATAGCTGGTTCTCCTAAAGGAAGAAGACGCTCCTTTTTCCCTTTCCCTTTTACCTTCACAATCCCTCCCAATAAGTCTACATCCTCTATTTTAAGAGAAGCTGCTTCAGAAACTCTTGCTCCCGTGGAGTAAAGAAATTCCAGAATTGCTTTATCCCTTAAACTGATGAAAGTATCTCCTTCTACCACATTTAAGATTTTTGCTACTTCTTCCTCAGTAAGAAATCTTGGGAGTGGCTTTTCTAACTTAGGATAAATTAGAGCAGTTGCAGGATTACTTTTTATAATTCTTTCTCTGTAGAGAAATTTGAAGAAACTCTTCAAAGTAGAGATTTTCCTTGAAATACTCCTCTTACTAAGATTTCTGGTAGCTAAATTACCTAAAAATTTTCTTAGAGTAAAGTAATCTACCTCCTTTATATCTCTATTCTGATAATGTTTCTGTAAGAAATCTCCAAACTCTTGAAGATCACGAAGGTAATTAGAAATAGTGTGGTGGGAATAATTCTTTTCCATTTTCAAATAAGAAATAAACTTGTTAATGTAATAAGAAAATAGATTCATATTAATTTTGGGGTAATTTTTTTGTAGTATACCTACATTTGGGAAATCGTGAGCATCCATAAAAGAAATAACCTTTTTTGTTCCTTCTCTCTATCAAAACCCCCTCTTTACACTCTGGACAACTTACTCCTGTATCTATACTTTTAGCATACTTGCATTGTGGAAACTGAGAGCAACTTAAGAATTTACCCCTCTTTGACCATTTTACCACAAGAAAGCTTCCACATTTAGGACATCTTTCTTTAGTAACTTCCTGATGTTTTTTTATTGCCTGAGTAGCCTTTACTACCCTATCTCTAAATGAAGGGTAAAATTCTTCTAAAATTTTTACCCCTTCTAACTTTCCTTCTTCCACTTCATCGAGTTTCTCCTCCATTTTAGCGGTGAAATCTTCATCCATAATTTCAGGAAAATACTCCATAAGTAAATCACATACTTTGATTCCCAACTCCCGGGGAATAAAATGCCCCCTCTCTCTCCTAACATAATTCCTTTTAATTAAAGTAGAAATTGTAGGAGCGTAGGTAGAAGGTCTACCGATGCCTTTTTCTTCTAATAGCTTTACTAAAGAAGCATCGGTAAACCTAGCAGGAGGTTTGCTCTTATGCTCCACTAATCTACAGTCGGATAAAATGATTTGCTGATCCTCTTTTAAAAGAGGAAGAATGGCTTCTTCATCTTTTCCTGTAACCTTTTGATAGCCATCGAATATTATCTTTTTCCCTTCTAATAAAAACTCTGCTTTACCATCTTGAGAAGTTATCTCTACTTTAGTAGTCCTAATTATTGCTTCCTTCATGAAAGAAGCTAAGAACCTCTGCCATATAAGTTCATACAGTTTCCCTAAATCAGGAGAAACGTACTTCTTTAACTCCTCAGGAGTTAAGGAAACGTCTGTAGGCCTTATTGCCTCGTGAGCACCTTGAGCTTGCTTTCTTTCTTTATACTTCCGGTCCTTAACGGATAGATAATCGGAGCCATAAGCTTTTCTAATGTAATCTTTTGTCTCTCTCTTTGCTTTCTCCGAAACGGTGTAAGAATCCGTTCTCATGTAAGTAATAACTCCTACCATCTTATCAGCAATCTCTACTCCTTCGTATAACTTCTGAGCTAAAACCATAGTCTTTTGGGAAGAAAACCTAAATTTATTAAATGCTTCCTGCTGTAGAGAAGAAGTGATAAAAGGAGGTGGAGGCGTCTTTCTATAATCTCTTTCTTTAATACTTCTTACAAAAAAATTCTTACCTCTTATCTCCTCTATTAGCTCCTTAGCTTCCTCCTTCTTAGAAAAGGGAGCCTTCTTAGTACCAAACCTTATAAGCTTTGCTTTAAAACTCTTACATTCTATAGTAAAAATACCTTCTACCCCGTAGCTAAACTGAGGGACAAAACTCTCAATTTCCCTTTCTCTCTCTACAACAAACTTTAAAGCTACCGATTGAACTCTTCCTGCAGAAAGCCCTCTTACAATTTTCTTCCAAAGAAGAGGAGAAAGAAAATAACCTACGATTCTATCTAAAATTCTTCTTGCTTTCTGAGCATTAACTTTATTCATATCTATATCTTGAGGCGAGGTGAAAGCCTCTTTTATTGCATCCTCAGTTATCTCATGAAATATTACTCTAAAAAAGGTCTTACCGTATCTGGCTAATTTATTCTTTATATGCCACCCAATAGCTTCTCCTTCTCTATCCGGATCCGTAGCTAAATAGATAGCTTCTTTGCCTTTAGCTTTTTCCCTCAAAAGCTTGATAATTTTCTCTTTCCCTGGGATAGTTCTATAGTAAGGAAGAAAACCTTTTTTTATACTCACTCCTAAACTGTGGGGAGGTAAATCTACTACATGCCCCATAGAAGAAGCTACCTCAAAATCTTTTCCCAAAATTTTAGAAATAGTTTTAGCCTTAGTAGGAGACTCTACAACAACCAAATACTTACCCATACTAAAGATTTACAGTTCTTACAAAATATAAAGGAGCCCTCTCTTTTATTAATCCTTTCAGGCGTAAACTGACCACAGCCTTGTTTATCATATCAAAACTTAAGCCAGTTTTTAAAATAAGTTCCTCTAGGTAAACTCCTTTTTCTGAAATAGCTTCTAATATCCTTCTTTCCTGAGGAGAAAGAGATAATCCTTCTTTGTCTTTGTTAACTTTTACCTCTATATTTAAGTTTAGCTCTTCTAAGACATCTTCTATACTCTCAACTAACTTTGCTCCTTCTCTTATAAGAAAATTGGTTCCCTTACTTAAAGGAGAGTTAGCCTGCACAGGAAGGGCAAAAACCTCACGATTTTGTTCACAGGCGTATCGAGCAGTAATTAAAGCTCCACTCTTTGTAGAAGCTTCAACTACCAAGACTCCCTTAGAGAGTCCACTTATTATCCTATTACGCCGAGGAAAATTCTCTCTTAAC
>QNCE01000038.1 GCA_003644405.1 Candidatus Omnitrophota bacterium
CTTCATACGCATATCTCAACAATCTTTGTAATCTCTCCCATTGAATCTCCCTCAATCTTTCAGGAGAATACCATTGAGTTTTTTCTAAGTATTTAAGATATTTAAGGGTATTCCTTTTCCTTAAAAATGTCTCATAAAATGGGAATAGGATATTTTTATATAATTTTGGATACATTATTTAACGATTTTTCTTTTTGAAGACGAAAAAGTTCATATTTTTGACGAATAATTTCAACCTCTTTGAGAACATCATCAACCCGAATAAATCTCATACATTCATTTTTGCAATCCATGGCATTTTCTATACAGAACTTTACACAAGGAAGATTCTTATAGACGATTCTACACTTATTCGTTAAAGATCCACAATCTCTTGGATCGTTAGGTCCAAACAATGCAACCAAAGGAATGTCTAACAATCCTGCTATATGCATAGCCCCACTATCTATAGTAATACACAAGCTACTCATTTTTATCATCGCTACCAACTCCATTAAAGTAGTTTCACCAGTTAAGTTTATAACTCTGTTTTTCACTCTTCGAACAATATTATTTGAAAATTCTCTATCTTTGTTTGTTCCACAAATTACTATCTCTACATCATATTTTTCTACTACCGCATCACATAATTCTGCCCACTTTTCATAATGCCATTGTTTAACTTTACTATTTGCCCCAGGATGGATTGAGATTATCTTTTTAGAAAAATCAAGTCGTTTCTTGATTAAGAGTTCTTTTATTCTATTTATACTATCTTTACTAACACATATAAAATTTTTCTTCTTTAATATAAACTCATCCACTGAAACCGGTAAATTATTTACTATCTGAAAAACAGAAGAAATTTTGTTCTCTGTATAATTTGTATAAAATATACTTGACATCGACTGGTTTAAAATACCAAGTCTATATCTACTGTACTTTAACAAACCTATTAATACTGTACCTAAACATTCTCTTGCTCCGACTACTAAATCAAACTTCCTTCTCCATATTCTAAATAATACTTTTATCTTTTTTATAAAATTCCATTTATTACCACTTCTATCCAACCAATACGCATTATAGACTATAATTTCATCTATAAATGGATTAGAAGACGCCAATTCTCTTATCCAACTACCAACCATTATCGAAATACTTGCCTGAGGAAAATATTTTTTAATACTAAAAATAATAGGAATTGTTCTCATAATATAATCGCCAATATAATCTAAAGAAATAATTAGAATCTTGTTTACTTCTTTTCGACTAATTAGCGATGTATTTCTATAAATAATCCGAGATATTACAAGAGAAATATATTTTATCAGCCTTTTGTGAAACAATATTCTTATTGAATGATTCATGAATCAACTCTTTTTATTGAATATAAATAACTGCTAATAATTTCTAACATTATATCAACTCGCTTACTCCATGTATTTTTCTCTGCAAGATTTATTCTTTCATATTTCTTATCATCACCTTTTTCCAATAATGTTTCTATCGAACTCACAAATTCCTCTTTTGTTTTAACTATAGGAACCAAATCTGCAAATTCTTCTAACGCTGGCAAATAACTTGCTACTATCGGCTTACCTGTAGCCATAAACTCCCAAAACTTTAATGGAAAAGCATAGGTAGTATGATTATTAAAATCATAAGGTAAAATGCAGACATCAAAAGCTTTTATATAGTTTGGTAAAATTCGATAATTCCTCCAACCTAGATAATAAATATTTTTGCCCTCGGGGAAAGTATCTCTTTCCTGTTCTACAAAAGGCCCAATTAATACAATTGACCATTCAGGATGCCTCTTTGCGATGAAGTTAATTAATGAAAAATTGATCCTATATCTCCGTAATGTCCCTATGTAACCAATAATGGGCTTCTTTATTTTTAAAATATCTTCTGGAATAGACAAATTATTAGTTGCGACTTTATTAAAATGTTCAAAATCTCCGACGTTTGGAACATAATAAACGTGTGGTTGTATCTTACGTTTTATTTCAACCAATTTCTTTGTTGTAGCGAAGACAATATTAGACTTTTTAAGAACCTTCCTTTCAATTATTTCAATTCTCTTTTTATACCAAGGTATAGTAAATCGTGGAAAAGTACTAATATTATCTACGCAATCATAAATCACCATTTGTTCTTTAAACTTACCAATAAAATAATGATGATCTTCAATATAATAAATCCACAGAATATGTGATTTAAAACCTAAATTTTGAATAATTTTTCTAATTCTCCATACCAACATAAATCTAAGAAGTATTTTATTTATTTTCCTAATTGCACCAAAGTGTAAAAAAATTGGGATAATATGGAGAGGTTTGTAAATTATTAAATTATTTGATTTAAAAAACAACCCACTCAATTTCTGCCTTAACTCTCTTAAATTTTTGACTTTAAAAAGAGAAAAGTACGATCTTACAGGAACTTCTACAAAAAGGACCCTGTTTCTCTTAGAAAGCTCAAGTCCAATTCTATGAGTATTAATCCACACTTTGTCCTCTAATGATCCTGCGCACATATAAATGATGTCAAACCTATCTTTCGAATTCATCTGTTTATCATTCATTACATACTTTCTACATCTCTTCTAAGTATAACCACCTTCTACCCAAAAGGCCTTACTATTCAGATGAACAGTGAATGAAGCATAATAATACAATATCTTACATATATTTCTTGCGTTCTTTTTTGTGCCTCAATGCGTCGACTAAATACAGACAATTATTAGCCATAATTATTATCTGTTTCTATAAATCTTCGCTAACCCCTCATTCAACTTCCTTATATCAAAATTCTCCTCAACAAACTTCCTGCCGGCTTTACATAGATTTACATAAATTTAATAAAATTAATAACCATCAAATGCAAATATCTACATATTTTTTTGAAGGTTAATCTTTCTTCAAAATTTTTTCTCCAATCTTCACTGTTCCCCAATCTTAAATTCCCTAATATTAAAGTTCCATTAAACCCTTCTTTAGCTTTTTCTAATACGAAAAAGCGATGATAGGTATTTTCAAAAACTCTATATGTCCTTTTAATTCGGAAACCACTCTCTATAATATCCTGACAAATTCTACCCAAAGAATATCCCTGTTTACCTATTTCCCAATAATGTTCTCCGTCAAATTTGTGGATGGGTCTATTTTTTCTGGGTACTTCAATATATTTTTTTACCTCAACTCTTTTCGGAAATTTAAAATGTATTTTGTAACACCTTTCAGTATCAGGTAGTGAAATTACTACTTTTGAGTTAACAACTCTATATATCTCAAATAATGCTTTTCTAAAATATTTATAGGGAATATGTTCAAGGACTTCATAACATACGATTACATCAAACGAATTTTCCGCAAATGGGAGAAACAATACAGAACCAACTATATTTGGATTCAATCTAATATCAATGTCAAAAGTAACAACATTAACACCGTATTCCTTAAGATAATTAGAAACAAATTTGTTGCCTATACCAATTTCTAATACTGATGATGGCTTAAGAGAAATTATCTCATCAATCTGATGCCAATAACTGCAAAACCGCCCTTTGCTGTTATAGCTAACAGAAAAATAATGATTCGGAACTACACTAACAAGTTTTCTTCTCAACATTTCTGTAGTAAGCTCCTCAATATTATATAGACTGCATTAAAACCTTTATTTCTTTAAGAGGACCGTATCTAAAAATTTTTACAAAAATAACACCAATTCCGATATAAACCAAAACAAGGGTTAATATAGTAAATAAAAAAATAGAAATATTAATTTGAAAACTACTTTTTATTAATAATGTCAGAATAACTATACCAAAAGTGCCAATTAGAGAAGGGAATATAGATTTACCATATATAAAAAAGTTAGAATTTGTTATCTTCTTAGTAGCATAAAACCAAACAGGAACTGTAGATAAAATTCCCAATAAAACCGTAACCGATGCTCCTTCTATTCCGTAAATTCTGGTCAAAGGATATATAAAAATAGTCATTGTGATCAATCTGCAAACATTCATTTTAAAATCCAACTCCGGTTTCCCCACACTTGCAAATAGACATCCTCCTGTAGCAGTAGTAGCTCTGATTAATCCAGAGATTGCCAATATCTTAAGAGCCGGTATCATTGGTAGCCATTTTACGCCGAGAAAAATATTTACAAAATCAAATGAGAATAAAAAAATGCAACAAGCTATAGGAATGGTGATAAAACTAATAAGCTGAAGTGTCTTAAAAAAAGCCTTTCTTAATTTTTCTGTATCACTTTGTAATTTTGAATATGCAGGAAAAGTTACCTGAGAGATTAAATGGGTAATTTCTGTAGCTACCAGATTAGCAATAGCAAATGCCATTGTATATAATCCTAATGCTTTAATACCTAGAATTTTCCCTACCAGAATATCATCGCCTTGTGTTGCTAAGAAAATAACTATACTTGAACCAAATATCCATTTTCCAAAATTCAAAAGCTCCTTTGCTTTTGGTAATTCAAGTTGTAATTTTGGTCTGTAAGGATGAAGAATATAAGAAGCAATACAATTAGTTACGCTTTGCGCCAAATAACCCCATACAAGAGCCCAGGCATTGCGCAAGATAAACGCTAAAGTTAAAGTTACTACAACATTGACTATTATTCCTACTGTGCGTAAGACAAAATGTTTTCTGAAATCAAGTTCTTTAATGAAATAGACAGTGCCTATATTGGTTAGACCTCTTATAATCATTATTATGCCAACAACCTTAATCAAAGGCACAGCAGAAAGATTATTAAAAAACTTGGCAATAAAAGGAGCACCGAAAAATAATAATGAAAATATTAAAATATTTCTTAAAAGATTTATTGTCCAGGCAGTATTTAAATATCCCTCTGTTTTTTCTTTTCTCTGAATAAGAGCGGTTCTCATCCCTGTCTCAGTAAAGGTTTGTAAAATCTCCATTGCTAAACACGCCAGGCCAAATAAACCAAAATCAGAAGGTGAAAGTAATCGGGCAACAATAACTGTGCGGACAAACCTTAAAGTTCTCTCTACTACCTTAAATGCCCCCACCCAGAATGTGCTCCGCACTACTTTCTGTGAAAGAGATTTGCCAGGTTTAAGCAAATTTTTAAGTTTGTGTTTTACAATTTTGAGCATCTCTTTACCCCAAAATTCTTAAAGAAACTCTCATTGAAATCCAGAGAATAAATAAAATACCTATAGTTAGTATTCCTGCTCTTCTCATCTCTTTTCCTCCAAAATATTCTTCTTTCTTAAGGAAAGTATAGGCAAATGCACTTGCTAAAGCCAAAAGTATATACAAAAGAGTTACATAAGAACGAGAAAGAAAAAAAGATGCACTTAAAAACCCCACCAGACCCGCCTCAAGCCCTGAAACATAAGGTTTTAATCCATTATTTCTACCTGTTAAGATATAAAGCCCTTTGAAACAGGTATAAATCAAAGCAATCCAGATAAATAACCCTATTAACCCTTCCTCAGCTGCAACCAGTATATAAGAATTATGCGCTGTGAGAGGGTAATAATCTGTAAACATTCTGTATCCTACACCAAATAAAGGTGCATTTTTAAGCATCTGAAACCCTTCATACCAGGCCTCTATTCTTCCATAAGCTGAATCTTCTCTTATAGAGATGTTAGAAAGTCGCGAGGGGCCAAAGATAAAAATAGAAAAAGCTAATACTCCTCCTATTATAAGAGCAAGGATTTTATTCTTCATCTTTCTTAAAAAATAATACATTGTAGTTGCGCCTAAAGCTAAATATCCTCCCCGGGAATTGGTAAGATATAAGGAATAGATTAAAACCCCTACTAAAGGAATACTAATAATTTTCGTAAAAAAAGATACACGGCTGAAGATAAAAGAAAGCAAAAAACCAATCGCCACAACAAACGCCAACGCTAAATCATTAGGGTCATTAAATATTCCTATCCAGGTAATTCGGAAAATTGGATGTTTACCTCTCTGTTGAACTAAAGGCTGCCCTGCCCAGCCAAAACCATGACGATATTGATAAATGCCCTGAAGTGCCAGAATGACAGTTAAAATCACTATAAGCCAGATAGCTATTTTTAATTTCTTCTGAGAGTTCAATACCGTAACAAATAGAAAGAACATAACCACAATTTTGCCAAATTTTATAAATGAATCATATGCGCCCCACATATAAGTATGAGATAAGTGAGAAAAGACAACAGCACCTAAGAAAGCCAACAATAAAATATTTTGCGGATGATTAACAATTATCTTCTTTGTGTGCATTGTTTCTAATATTACAAAAAAAGCAGTTGCAATAGCCAGAATGTCAATCAGCGGCCAGCCATAAACCTGAGGAAGCCACTCCTGCGGCCTTATATAAATTGCGGTTATGTATAGCAATAAGCTTATAAAAGACATATCTACTCTCTTACAGCCTCGTGTGTTGAGCGTATCGCGTTAAAATAATAAATAAATCCTAACACTAAAATTACCCCTATTGTATTGAGAAATATATCCATTAATGAAGCAAACCTTCCCGGGATAAATGACTGGCAAAACTCTATAAAAATACCATAGAGGGTTGCGATTATGAAAGTAAAAATGTACATTCTTACTTTCAATAAAGAAAAACAGCACAAGACTAAATACGCTAATAACCCATATGCTGGAATGTGCAATAAATTATGGAACACTTCTCTTACCACCCCTGCCTTATACGAACTATCTACCGGCTGTAATGATATATATGCGATAATAGCCATATAAAAAAAAGTTAATAAAATGTAAATTATTTTTCCTCTTAGCCGACCTATTCCAACATTCCTCATAAAGACTTATTTTAGCCTTTTAATTATTAAAAATAAGCATTTTCCGTGCCAAGTGATAAATTTTCCGACAGTATATATAAGTTGTTAGTTAACACCACCCTCTGAGCCCACCCGTCGGGTGGACTTTGGATTGGGTGAGTTGGTATATCTTTTCGGCTCCCATGCAAAAGATTCGGCAAAAGAAGAAAGTGATTTTGATATAGCTGTATTGTTTGATAATCCCTCAACTCCTCTTGCTCTTAGAGAAATCGCTGAACTTATAAAAGAATTATCAAAAACCATCTCCTTTAAAATTGATACTGAGACATTTCAAGTCTCCCCAAATGAGACATTTCAAGTCAGACTTTCCGCCTAAGGCGGATCCGCCTATGGCAGAAAAATGTCTCATTTGAATTAGTTTGAATTAGTGCGCTTACTCCTCCATAGAGAAATAGCTAAGCCTCCTAAACCTATCCCAAATAAAGCTAAAGTTGCTGGCTCTGGGTTAAGGTCCGAAGGAAAAGTAGATTCACCAGAATCTCCTTCAGCAAAAGTAGAATAACCCCCTCCATAGTGAGTTCCTTCAGAGTGGCTCACGTAAGTATCTGAACCCCAATCAGAGATGGAGCTTGAGACAGAACCTCCACTACCTTTACACCCTATTAGAAGACTTAACACTGTTAGAGTTATTAATAGTTTAGCTAACATACCGCACCTCCCTATGTTCAAGGTTTCGCCCCGAACATGTTTTTTACTCCATTTACTTTATTTGTACCCATTTCTTGCCAGTATTTTACTGTTCTCCTTAATCCCTCCTCAAAATCAACCAAGGGTCTATAACTAATAGTTTCTCTTGCTTTTGATACATCTGCTAAAGTCTTAAATACATCACCGGGTCTGGGAGGAGTAAATACAGGTTTTATAGATTTTCCCATAATCTTATTCAACACCTCTACCAATTCTAGAATAGAGTGAGACTTCCCATTAGCGATTAGCGGATAGCGATTAGCGATTAGGTTAGCGGATAGCGGATAGCGGTTAGCGATTAGGTTAGCGGATAGCGGATAGCGGTTAGCGGATAGGTTAGCGTTTAGCGGATAGCGGTTAGCGATTAGTTTTTTAGTGTTCATAGTTTACTTCTCATCCTCCTTAGATAACTGGATAATAGTTTCATTATCTCTGTTAATAAATCGTGCGCTTTTTGAAACTCAGAGTTATTACAAAAGCCAAGGTCTTTGCTTAAAGATAACTGAGTCTCCAATTCCGCGCAAGAACCAAGCGCTACCTTTAAAAACTGCACATATTCTTTAGAACCTCTCATATACCCTTCAGCAATATTGGAAGGTATTGATATCGATGCTCTGCGCATCTGAGAAGAAATACCATACAACTCTTCTTTAGGAAACCTGCGAGTTAACACATAAATATATTTGACCAACTCGTATCCTTTCCTGTATGCCTCTAAATCTTTATAACTACCTATCTTCATACTCACTATACCCTATTCACTATACGCTGTTTTTTCCAGTATTCCACCGTGCGGCGCAGGCCTTCCTCAAAACCCACTTTTGGCTCGTAACCAAGAAACTGTTTGGCCTTTGAGATATCTGCGTGTGTTTTAAAGACGTCCCCGGGACGAGGGTCTAAGAATTCAGGTTTAATGTTTTTACCCATAATCTTGTTTAATACCTCTACAAGGCCTAAGACGGTATTGTCCTGGCCATTGGCGATGTTGAATACCAGCGGATAGCGATTAGCGTTTGTATCTCGTATCTCGTACCGTGTATCACGCAAGGGGACGGTGGCGGCAAGGATGTTGGCTTCAACAACGTTGTCTATATAAGTAAAATCGCGTGATTGTTTTCCGTTACCAAAAATCGGCGGGGGCTCGTCGTTAAGTATACAGTTAATGAATTTTGGGACAACAACAGCATATTCATCATCTAATGCCTGGCGCGGGCCGTAAACGTTGAAGTAACGTAAAGAGACGCATTCTACCCCAAAGTTTTCATTAAAAATGCGGCAGTAGTACTCACCAGCAAGTTTTGAAAGTGCATAAGGAGATATAAGCATAGGGTAAAAATCTTCTCTTTCAGGAAAAGTATCAGGATCGCCGTAAACTGAACTGGACGAAGCAAAAACAAATCGTTTTACTTTACATTCCCGCGCTGCTTCTAAAAGAGTTAATGTACCGTCTATATTCACATCGTTATAGTCGTGAGGCGCTTTCATTGATTTAGGGACGCTGCGTAATGCTGCCTGATGAAAAACAACATCGACATCTTTACATGCTGATAGACAAGTTTGATAATCACGGATGTCACCACGAATTAGTGTATAGCGATTAGCGGATAGGTTAGTGGTTAGCGGATAGCGGTTAGCGGATAGGTTAGTGTTTAGCGGATAGCGGTTAGCGGTTAGTATGTTAGAGACGAAGGAAAGGTTTTCTTCCCGCCCGGTTGAGAAGTTGTCTAAAACAACTACTGAGTGGCCGTCTTTTAATAATCTTTCAACAATGTGTGAGCCGATAAACCCTGCTCCCCCAGTTACTAAAGCTTTCATATTTTACCTCCTTTTTTAGCGTATAGCGGATAGCGGATAGATTAGCGTTTAGCGGATAGCGATTAGCGATTAGGTTAGCGATTAGTGGATAGCGGTTAGCGATTAGGTTTTTCATAATTAATTCCTTGTTTTTAATCTCCTCAAGTACGAAGATAATGGTTTCATTATCTCGGTTAATAACTGGTGCGCCTTGTTAAACTCAGATTCATTGCAAAGCGCAAGGTCTTTGCTTAAAGATAACTGAGTCTCCAATTCCGCGCAAGAACCAAGCGCTACCTTTAAAAACTGCACATATTCTTTAGAACCTCTCATATACCCTTCGGCAATATTGGAAGGTATCGATATTGATGCCCTTCTCATCTGTGAAGAAAGACTATATAATTCTTCTTTTGGAAATTTATGAGTTAGAATATAAATAAATTTAACTAATTCATATCCTTTTCTATACGTTTTTAACTCTTTATAGCTACCTATTCTCATCCCTCTCCTATAACTAATCCCTAATTGCTAATTGCTATTCGCTAAAATGAACATATGGCTTCTGTGTAGCTATCTATATCTCCTACATCAATCCAATCACCCTTAAAATCGTAAGCATAGACTTCATCTCTTTTAGTTAGCCATTCTAAATAACTTCCGATTTTATCAGTATCATTACCTTCTTGAATATACTCCCCAATCAGATGTAATTTTTCTTTAGGAAAAAAGTAAAGGCAGATAGAAACTAAAGAGGGGCCATTCAACTTAGCAGGCTTTTCATGAAATTCTACAACCCTTTTTCTTTCATCTAATTTAACTACTCCAAACTTATTAGCTTTCGTTTTACCATTTAAGTTATAAACACCAATTAGACTCTTAGGGCGAAGGGAGTTGGCAAAACTTATAAAACCATTAATAGTGAAAGAAAACAGATTATCTCCTCCTACTACCAACAAATCTTCTTGAATACTTTCTTTCTCTATAACGTATATTAAGTCTTTTATTGCTCCTAGCTTATCCTTTAGATTAGTTGAACCATCGTCAATAATCTTTATAGGAGTAGTAGCAGGAAAACTTTCCCACCATTCTTTAAAATCGTTATAAAATCGGTGATTGGTAACAATATAAATTTCGTTTACTTCACTTACTAGTTGAATCTTTCTCACAATGAACTCAACAATGGGTCTGCCTCTTATGGAAAGAAGAGATTTTGCTCTATTCTTTGTTAAAGGATAACAACGAGTTCCATACCCCGCACATAGAATTACCGCCTTCATAGGAAATCCTCCCAATAGTCCATATAAATAAAAAATTTACTTAAACACATAAGGATAAAATATGATTATTCCTACTACAATCGCATTTAAACTAGCAAAGAGAACACCAGCAGCAACTATATCTTTGACTACCTTTATTGAAGGGTTAAATTTGGTGCCATTTGCAAAATCAAAACTTAACTCCAAAGCAGTATTTATTATTTCGCATACAATAACAAACATAATAGTAAGAAGAAGTACCGCTATCTTAAGTGGGGTTAATTTAAGAATAAGTCCTGCTAAAATTACTCCTATGCCTATAAAAGTATGAATACGCAAGTTACGTTGATTTTTAAATGCCCACATAAATCCTTGCCAAGCAAATTTAAAACTATTTAAGAGAGTACGGCTTTTCATAAGATAGTAGTTAGCGTATAGCGGTTAGCGATTAGTTTTTCATAATTAGTGCATTATTTTTTAACTTCATACTAATCCTAACCGCTAATCGCTATTCGCTAATTTATTCTACAGTTACACTTTTTGCTAAGTTACGAGGTTGATCTATCTCACATCCTCGATCTAATGCCACATAGTAAGCAAAAAGTTGTAAAGGTAAAGCTATAAGTAGTGGATAAAAATGTTCATCA
>QNCE01000039.1 GCA_003644405.1 Candidatus Omnitrophota bacterium
CATGCCAAGATGCTTTAATCTTTCGTTAAATTCGCTGGTTAAACTCTTAATCGTATTAAATGGGGGCTTAAAGAGATCATATCCGCTGATAAATTCTACGAAGTGCGTTTTTACTTGCTCATCCATTCCTGCTGAATCTTTTGTGGATATTCTTTCTTTGGACTCTGATTCTAATTCAACTTCCAACGATTTACGCAGTTTCTTTTTATATTCTTCCTGAGGCAGTGTCAATCGTTCTACCCTAAGTTTTTCTCTAATCAATTCAGATATTTTATGAAAACTAATGCCTTTACGAGATTCTGTTGGTTTTTTGGCTTCTGGCAACCTCGCAGCCTCTACCTTACTAAACACCACCTCATACATCTCCTTGGTCTTCTTCAAGAAGTCTCTGGCTTCTTCTTCGCTAAATTTATATGCTTCCATGGATTCTTTCATAACTGGAGAGATCTCTTCGGATGCGCACACTTTATTCATCACTATTCTTACGTCCCTTTGAAGCGACTCGGGGAGTTTATCATAGTGTCTCTTCAGGGAATCTAGCTCCTCAGGATATGATTCCAAGATGGATTTGTCTATACCTAAAAAGGAGCCATTACGATAGGATTCAAATTTATGAAGTTCAGAATCGATTTCAATTAGCTGACGAATTTCCTTTACATCCCTCACTTTTTTATATACATTTAATCTGCCATGACCGTATTCTATATCCTCTACTTCTCCGAGATTGACGGGCTCAAAACCGAGGGTTAGTGGGTTAATGCATTTGAATGGTTTTACGTCTACGAGAATAAAGCCTTCTTTTGCTATATTCTTGAAATTTCGATCAAAGAATTCCGAGGTAGTTGGCAATCCGGTGCCGGCCTTAACGAAGTAGGCGCTGATACCTCCCCTAAGTTCCTCCACATCTTCTGGTTTGATCTTATCTGCATCTTCACAGTAGAGCGTTATCTTCCTGTCTATGCCGCCGTACTTGAATTCGATAATACCCTTGTTTTTTGTCCCTTCAATGATATCTCTCGTATCATCCCTTGTAATCTCTCCACCCATTTTTTTGATGTCTTCTTTTAGAGCTCTGATACCTCCACCCTTATCTCCCCTGTACTGGAGATCTACAAAGACATATTCTTTTGCGTTGGTGATATTCAATGGGTATACGATATCCCCTAAAGCGCCAAAATAACAGACGGGTTTTTCCATGAAAATATTTCTGGGCCCTCTCCTTCGGAAGCTGTCAATAATCCAAGCTATAAGAATTCCTGCTGTCCCTATTATCGCTGTAATAAGCGTCAATATCATATTAAGTGAAGGCGGAGAAACTGGAGGGACAGAAACAGGAGTAGCCGTAGGAAGAGGTGTTATCCTTTTCGGCGTCGGCTTCGGAGCAGGAGTAATTGAAGGTTGTTTTACATCAATTGAATATATTGTAAAAAAACTTTCCCCTTCTAAATCCTCTGTGTCAGCAGTGAGGATAATTGGGTCAAAGACAATTCGGTCAATCCCTTCACTAAGATTTACTCCCTTAGCTTCAAATTCACTCAAGGGAATCTTAAGCTTCCATTCTTTACTACCTTCATCATATTCAACTTCTATTTTTTTCTTACCGTCTTCTGCGTATTTCTTCAGTGATGCAGAAACCTCATCTCTTTCTTGTGCCTTTATTTCTATCTCAAGGGTATTAAATTTAGTCAAGTCCTCACCTGCTAAATAAACTTCATAAGAACCGTCCCCTAAAACATCTATTTTTACATCTTTATCAGCCCTTACATCCTCAACTACACTCCAAGCTAAAGGATTAAGGAAACTAAATTGGGATAAGTCTTCTGCCGGATTATCAAACATCTTAAGAAGGCTAAGCTGCTTGGACAAATTCTCTTTAAGATTATCGGCAGTTGAATCAACGCCTACTCCTCCAATGGCTGCGGCAAGAATAGCTAAAGGCAACAAAGTAATAGCCAATGAAGCCGTTAGTTTCTGGAAGGCAGCTGCCATAAGCTCTTGCTCTACTTGCATTACGGCTTGAAAATCCTGTATCGCTTTATAAATTTTTCTTTTAGCCCGCAGAATATTACTGAAACCAATTAACTTAATCTTTTCATCTACGGTTAATTCTTTGCCTTTGGCTAATTTTTTAAGTATATTATTACCCCTAACTAATATATCCCTTTCAAAATCAGACCAGCCATTAATAGAAACATCCTCCAATCCCGCTTTATCTATAACTTCTATAATCTCATTTATCACTCTCGGACTGCGTAATTCATCTAAATTGTATCTATCCATAAATGAGCGCCATATCCCTCTTTCTGGCTCCTCAATTCCTAAATCTCGCATAAATCTTATCTTCTTTTCTCTAACATCAGGATTTCTCCATTCCTCATTTATGACCATTCCTTCCTCCGGCCCGCTGGGGATGCCGATAAGGAAAATAGGCAAAACTGATAAAATTAAGCTAAATTTAAGGAAGGATTTTATTGAGGAGGGCGATTTGCCTTTTTTAGCAATTACAGATTGAACCAAACGCTGATTATCAGGGCATTCCTTCCAGACCCACTCATCTTTGCTGATTATCTCCCTATTCCTTCCTTGCAATACAAACTCTTCAATGTCATCAAAAGGTAAAAACCATTCACCTGTTTGGCTCCTTACATCTGAAGATAAGCATATTACCCCTGCGGGTTTAAGTATCCTAAATAATTCCTCAGAATGCTTTCTTAAGATTCTCTCTGATAGGCCTGATAAAGAGACATCCTCTCTCCCTCCATCCAGCCATAATTCCCCTCTATCCACAATAACCCTACCAGTGGTATTTTCATTCTTTTTCAAAAATCCTTCATAATACTTTCTTACATCTATCACTAAACAATCTGTTTTACCTTCCAGTTTTGAATTCCTTCCAAAAGCATCTGTATAATGATGTTTAGATCCTTTGCTGTCGGCGAGTGCTTTATCCTCAACATCCACTGCCTTAAAATAATAATTTTCTTCCCTTCTCAGCACTTCTTTGTATCCTCCCTTTCGGGATAATCCTCTAACATAATCTACAAATTCAGCCGGCTTTCCATAAGGACATTTATATATTACTAATTCTTTAGCGCCCATTCTCATCGCGTCATTAACCAATGCATCTAATACAAACTTTTTGGCAAAATCTCTACCCATTTCATAAATTCTCTGATTACCTTCAAAGGTATCTACAAATACTACCGGCTCTTTTTCTTCATTTCTTCCTAAATATTCAGTGGCTACTCCCATAAATTCATCATATCCTTCCATCCATATTTCCAATAGTGGAGTTTTGAGGTCTAAGAATATCAAAGATATTTCCTCATCTGCACTACCCTGAGGTTTAAAAATACAGCATCCCAATCGCCTATTATCAAATAGTATCTCAGGGATAAGTTTTCTACTGCGGACTGCTTTTATACTTCCTCTGGCTGTTATAATCCTGTAAGAATCCTCCATCTCTCCTATTAAACCACTCAAAAGGTCATGATACATTACTAAAACTCTTTTATTGTTTGGACTTTTTCTTCTCATCTCACTCTCGATAATCTCTAACAATTTACTAATTACTATTTTAGCTGCTTCTCTATCACCTTCTTTGGCTTTGATGTAATTATTGCTTTCATTTATAGTCGCAAATATTTTTGTCCTTTTACCCCTGCTGTTATTAAAAGAAAAGTTATATTTTGGTTCTTTGTTTTTGCCTCCCAGTAAACTGCGAACCACTTCTGTGAAGCGCTCATTCCACGTGCCATCCTCATTAATATCTTCAACTAATGTTTTCACAAATATTTCCTTTCCACTTAAAAGATAACCGATATTGAATCCTGCTCGTTTAATCTCCTCAAGTATATCTTCTTTCTCATTTCTGTAGTAGTTTGCCGCCTCTTTATATTTTCCAATAATTGAAAATATGTATTCAATATTAGAGTCTTTCAATATCCTTCCCTTATTTGCTAAAAAATTAATCATTGCCCTTATAAAACTTTTTTCATTATACATTGATAAATCTTGAGGCAATTCTTTAAATTCCTGCTTAATTTTTTCTCTAGCCAGCTTTGAGATTAATTCTAAAATACCCTCACCAAAAGTGGAAACAAAAGGACTCACCTGCCATTCTTTAAATTGTTTAAGTATCGCCTTTTTAAATTCAGGGATAGGCTTTACGATATCTACATATCTTGATAATCTTACCAATAGTCCTATCTGCTCTGGTATTCTATCTTTGGAGATTTTGATTATAGTCTTTATTACCTCTTTATATTCAGGCCTACCTAATTCGTCAGCATCAAGAAATATCAACATCCTCATTTCGAAAATTCGTCTATTATTTATTAAATATCCAAATATATGTTCAAAATTGACGCCTATCTTTTCTAAATTTTTAGGAATCATCTTAAATGCGGCTTTGAGTAAATAAGGTTCTCTTTCCAATAAATATCTGGCAGAATCTTTATTTAGATTGAACTTACGAAAAGTATCTAAACCTATATCAAATATATTAATTATTAACTGCATTATCTGAAATTCACTACCTTCTTTGTCAGAAATTACTTTATGAAGAAGCTCTGGACTGAATATATCCAGAATAGCTGTAGTAAAATCCTTATAATCCTGTCTATGTTTACATAAAATTTCAAATACATAAAAATATAAAATGTCGGGGTTATCAAATAATTTATTTAAGATATCTTTTCCAATAAGAGTAGGTATAGTTTTAAATCCTTCCTTTTCAAATTGTTTTCGGAGAATCGTAACTGCTTCCGGTGTAGAACCATACGCCAAAACATAAATAATCTCTGGCTTAAGAAAAGACTTTTCAGTTTTATCTAAAAGTTATCCAAGCTCCCTCACCGCCTCGGAAATTCCAACATTGGCGCTGATATTTTTCAAGGTATAGGTAATTATTCTATCCACGCACCATTTATATCTACGTTTCCCAATAAATATTAAACTTTCGAAAATCTGTTCTCTGTAAGAAACATATTCATTAAAAAGCTCCCCAAGAATCGTAGCGGCCTCATCAGTTCCTATGACCTCCAAGACGTGGATAATTCTCAACCTCACAGAGACATTTTCAACCATACGAAATATTTTTATAAGGCGATTAACTGCTTGAGATGTCTTATTTATCCCTAAAACACTAATAATTCTTTTCCCGAAGAAACTATTAGAAAAAATTAATCGTGTAAGGAAAGATAATATCCCACTAAATAGGTTCTCTTCGAAACTCTTTTGTGTTTTAAAACTTATCTTGTGCCTTCTAAATTTATTGAGCCCATCTTTATTACCACCATCTCTGGAGAAATTTTCTTCTTTTCCTATACTTTTATCTTCACTTCCATCTACATAATCCTCATCAGAAAGCCTATCTATTACGTTCTTTAAACTAGTAACTTCTGATGGCACATAAACCTCGATTTCCTTTTCTGCCTTTGTGGCATACCAGGCATGGGGTGAATCTGAGATGGAAATATTTTCATCTTTGCCACTGTCTTTAGAAAGGGAAAGCAAGATCAGAGCCCATTTCCCACGTCTCGCAAATTCTCTCTCACCCCCCACGCCTACCTGCCAAACAGAGAGGGAAGGTTTCTGAAGCTGCGCCTTGATATTCTCACTCAATTTCCCGCCGTCAAAAATAGAACTATCCCTTATTTCCATATATTCTTCATCATATATATCTCCTCCATTCTCCTCTCTCCTCAGGTTAAAATCCTTCCTCCGGATAAATTGGATAAGGTTATACCTTCCGCCATATCCCTTAAAAATCTCCTCTTCGCTATCGCTTTTCCCCCATCCTTCAATGGTTCTTTTATCTATTATTTTTACTGAATCTCCCTTATAGATAGACCTTAACTCTTCAGAAATCAGTAAAGTTAATAGAGTAGATGCTCTCCTGGGCAAGGTAACCCTAACCTCTTTCCCTGTTTCTAAACCTCCCCCATCTCTACGTGCTGAATCTACATATCCTAAAACAATCTTTTCTGCACAAGACTTAGCATAATGATTAATTGCATCATTCACATTCAAGAAACCACCTGTGTGACCAATACCCTCATCTCTAATATCAAAACCTGCCCCCCTTCTATTAAAAAGCCCCATCCAGAATTTTCTGATTAACAGGCGGCTGCGCCCCTTTTGTCCGCTGCAGAATTTGCCGGACAAAACCATTAATAACAACAATGCAGATAGAAGTTTTTTCTCCTTGATTTTCCCATTACCGATTATTTTAGGAACATACTTAAGCAGATAATCTCCCTCCTGAACATCTAAACCTCTTATTCGTTGAGAGTTTTTCACTCTAATTAAAAAGAAGATATCACGCCCTAATCCTTGATTGTAAAGGGTTTGCCACTGCCCTTCACCTTTAGCAATAATAAAGTCAGCTCCTCTCCAGGTGTGAATGAATTCTTTGGTGGCAAACCTTAAATCTGTTCCCATCATTGGCGAACCGCTGGAGATAACATTAATCCTGTTCAACAAATCACCAAAATATCCCCTTATCTGGCCCCTCTCAATGAGTCTATTTACATCTTCTCTGGTTATATCATTACTAACGGGCTTTGCTCTCGTTACCAGAGTAATCTTATGTCCGTCTTGCAGTAATCTCTTTATAAAAGGTAAATCGCCAACTATCTCACCTGCATTATCCAAAAGATAAAGAATATTCTGTCTCTTTCTACTCAGGTGAGAACGTAAAACCGAATAATCAAAATCTTTAAGTCCTTCCTCTGGTAAATTAAGGACTCTGTTAATCTCAGATTCAAGATTTGTCCTTTCCTGTTTCTCTTTTTCATTTGCCTGCATCAATCGGGTAAAACCAATGGCATTAGCAGCAATGGCAACCTTAACCGCAGCAAGCAATTGATCTGATTGTTGGGAAATTTTATCTTCTATCTTGTTAAGCATCCCCAGAACTTCTCCTGTGACCTTATCCTTCAACTCCTTAAGCGGGTCATCTTTCTCCAGAAATGCCCGGATTACTTCTGAAGAGGTACTCTCAATCTCTTTATCGCTAATATCCCTCTGGATAGCTTTATCAAAAAACCTCTTCTCAATCTCTTCTAATACCTTATACATTTGGGAATTAATAATACCGGCATCTTTAAGCATCCTCAGCCGCCTAAATTCCTCTGATAACCTTTCCTTAAAGATACCTTTGCTCAATTCAATCCCTGGAAAATACTTTTCAGGATTAACCACTAACTCTCGGGAAGCTAAAGGTAGATTACGGCGGTCAAAATAATATAAACATTTACCCAGATTCCTGATCCATTCAATCCCCTCATTCAGTTTTTTGATTACTTGTTCTCTATTTTCAATAATATAGATGGACTCCTGCCGATTTTTCGCCCACTCATTTAAGGAATTATAAACTTCTTGAGAAACCACCTCTCTTTCTGGCTTTATTCCTAACAACTCCATTCCTAATTTCAAAAACTTATCAGTAGTAACATCCCTTTCTTCCCATCTTCCATCAAGATAAACCTCCAATACTATATGACTTTGTATCGGTGGTAATTTTATAGTAAAATCTTGTTGGCGAATATTTCTATAATACCAGAATATCCAATTCCAGAATTCTCTCTCAGGTCTAATCTCCTTTACAATATAGCGAACAGGAAAACCTAATTCCCTATGCATCTCACCTAAAAGCCAGTTTTTACCAACACACATACCTTCATTTTGACTCAACACCTCCTCTGGACCTCTCGCCCAGAATGGGTCAAGTAAATAAGGAATATCTCTGGCAAACTCACATAATTTATCAGATTTTTCTCGCTCGGTCTTTGCCCCTTCTGTCAACTCCTCTGCCTTTTGCCTAATTTTAGATATCTTGTTATCCCTACCGCCATCAGACATTCTTACAGAATTGGAGATTCCTGCCTGTTTAGCCGCTTTTATATTCTCTAATTTATCATCTATCACAACAACTTCCTCAGGGTTTACACCTATCCTCTTTAGAATCTCTCCCCAAGCCTGCTTTTGAGATTTTTTATAACCTAACTCATCAGAGATGATTAAATTTTCTCTGGGGAAATAAGCTTGAGGATAAAATAAATTCAGCGTTTCAACTAAAATTCCCTTAATAAAACCTCCCAAAAATCCCAAACTTCCTACATCAGAAAAAATATAAATTTTTACTCCCTTCTGGATTGCCTCCTTAAGCATTTCTCCCATTTCAAAAGAAGGTTTATAGGCACCAAACAAATTCTTTTTAACAATTTCCTGAATCTGCTGAATCTCCTCTTCAGAAAGTATACTCTCTAAATTTTTGCCATTTTGCAGTTGAGACAGAATTCCCTTTATATCAATCTCTGGAAACGCCTGTTTAATCCCTCCAAAGATCTTTCCTGAAATCTCTTTCTCTTCTGGTCCCTGCAACAAAATCCCAAAAATATCCAGAATAAGAACTCGAGGAGAACTCTCTTTTTTAGCAATTACGGACTGAACCCAACGCTGATTATCAGGGCATTCCTTCCAGACCCACTCCTTTTTATTCACTATCTTCATATCTGGTAACAAAAACTTCTCAATTTCACCAGAAGGCAAAATAGAATTCCCTGATAAATCTTCTACATCCGAAGATAAACAGATTACCTCTGCAGGTTTAAGTATTCTAAATAACTCCTCAAAATGCTTTTTTAAAATTCTCTCTGATAGGTCGGATAAAGAATTATCTAAATCGTGAATTAAATTATTATTTACTATCCTAAATGAACCATAGCCAAACTTTTCATTCATTGCCCTCGCAATATAGCTTCTTATAAAAGGTGTAAATTGGGAAATAACCATTGTGGAGATAATCAAATCAAACTCCTCATCACTAAAAGATAACCTTCCCTGAGGCTCTGTTTTTGCAATCAAATCAATAGTCCTTCTTAATGCTTCTTTAATGTTTGAAGAGGTGTTTACAATATTTTCAACCTCTCTTGCTAATTTAATTGTTACTAAGGATAAATCCTCAACGTTCAATTTAACTTTATTTTGCAAATCCTCTGGTAAAGTTTCTTTTGCTCTCTTTAAGGAATCTACATCCAGATTATTTAGGGTTATTTCATTGAAATTCTCAGCTAATTTTCTTAGATAGGGCTCATTACTGCCTGCTCCTAAAATCAGAACTTTATCTTTATTATGGGATAACCCTATTGCTTCCTGTATTCTTTCATTAATTTTCTGACGATGAGCCCACCAGAGGCCGTCTCTATACTTCTCTGTAGCCGTATCCCATATCTGGCCCGTTTTTCTGAACAAATCAAGGAGAGACAGGGGGAATTCTTTCTTTTGCTCTACCCTTTCTCCTCCATTCCGCTGTAATTTCTTGCCTTCATTAGACCTCGTCTTTTGCTGATTTTTCTCTGCTCCTCCTCTCACCACTTCTTCATCCTGCTTCTCAAGTGCTTCTTCTTCAAGCACTTTCTCGCCTATCTTCTCAAAGATTCCCCAATCAAGTTTCGCGAAGCCCCTCAAAAAATAAAAATCCTGCAGATTAGGCGCCCCCATAGAATCCTCAATTGAACAACAAAGCAAGCCTCCCTGTCTCAGAGAGGAAGACATATCCTTAAGCAATCTTTCCAGAATAATGTTCTCTTCGGCAAAATAAGAATACACATTTCTGCAGAAAATAACATCAAAGTTTTGCATCCTTTCTCTTTGTAGAGAATTTAAGTCAAGATACTCAAATCTCACCGGTTTTTTAATCTCTTCAACTATCCTGAAGTTCTGCGTATCGGGAATGGACTCGAGATATCCATCCAGAGAATAACCTTCAGCCTTCAGCCTCTCCTCTCCTTTCATTAACTCAGATTTACTATATTCTCCTCTCTGGGCATATCTCAGGGCGTAGAGATTTTTATCCGTACCTACTATTTCTATCTTCCAGTCAGAGAATTTCCCTAATTCTGGATTCTTCTTAAATATCTTATGCAGGAGAATTGCCAAGCTATAAGTCTCCTGTCCTGTGGAACAACCGGCTGACCAGATCTTGATTTCCTTTTCTCCTCTATCTGCTTTTTCTCTCAACTTCTTCAAGAGAAATCCCTCAAACTCCCTGAACTGATTAGCATAGCGAAAGAAGGCGGTCTTGAATTCATCAAGAGATATATATGGCCTTAAATCAACTGCTAAGATTTCTCTTCTAACTAAATCTAAATTTCCGTGTTTTTTCTGGCTATATTCAAACCACGGTTGTAATAACTTGACTGTATCGGGTGAACTAAGAATCTCTTTATGTTCGGGCATTTTTTTAGCAAGTCCAAAAAGAATATTCTGAAGAGGTAATTCCCGAAGGAGAATTTTCTTTAGATAAGCAATATCGCTATCCTGAGGAACCTCGTTCAATTGTTCAAATAGTTTTTTCCTCTCCTCAGGATTCAACCTCTTAATAAATTCCTTAAATTCGGCAATTCCGGCTATATGTATTGAATGCTCCGGATGCTTAATTTGAGGAAGAATTCTGCTAAATATAAATTCTCGTATATCTTTACCTTTACAGTTTTCCTTGAAGCTACCCTTTACCACTTTCTCATGTTCTCTCCCTCTCTTAATTGCATCTTTCTTAACTGCTGAAAGAGACAAATGCTCTATTCCCTCCTCATTCCCATCAAACCAAATTTTTGTAGTAGAACTATTCAAATAGGCAAACTTTTCGGCTAATTTCTTAACCTCTTCTAAATCCAAAACAAAGACCCTTTCGGTATATAACTTTCCTATTTCAGGATATGCAGAGCGACTCTCAAAATATTCAACGCCTGTATCCTTTAAAATCCTGTCTAACTCCCTTAATGCTTCCTTCCAATCTCTAATCCATTCTTGCCCTCCATCCTGCCATAATTTATTGCCCTGAGAATCTTTGAATTGTCCTTCGTCAGGGGTTTGTTTTGATTCATCCTTCTCAATTCTTTTTGTCACTCCAG
>QNCE01000040.1 GCA_003644405.1 Candidatus Omnitrophota bacterium
AGCAACTGCTCATTGACTTTTTCCCTGATTACTATATCATTATTCATAGGGGCACCTCCTTGTTTTTGGGAAAGTCTTTTCCCATTTTTGGGCTAAAATATTATAAAAGCTTATTTTTTTGGGAAACTCCAGAAGTGAATTGTATAAATTAAAAAAATATTTTTGACAGTTTTTTTTAACTCTTATATAATCTTGTAGGTAATCAAGTTATGGATTATCTTGCTAAGTTAGAGAAAATTAGGAAGCTCGTAGGTGACCCTTTCTCAGAGAGGAGTTTTCCTAAGACTTACTCCATTGGAGAGATTTTAAAGACCTTTCGGGAGGGAGAAAGTGTAACTTTGGCGGGCAGAATTATAACTAAAAGAGAGCACGGTAAATCCACATTTGCTCACATAATGGATATTACTGGTAAGATTCAAATTTACCTTCAAATAAATGTTCTTCAAGATAAATATAAGCTCTTTAAGGAGTTCGATATAGGAGATATTTTGGGCATAATAGGGAAACTTTTTAAGACCAAGACCGGTGAACCCACGGTTTTAGTAGAAGATTTAAAGCTTTTGGCCAAGTGTTTACGTGCTTTGCCTGAGAAGTGGCATGGATTAAAGGACATAGAGATAAAATACAGACAACGGTATCTAGATTTAATTGCTTCTCCTAAAAGCAGAGAGGTTTTTTTAAAACGGAGTGAAATTATAAACTTCATTCGGAACTTTTTTAACAGTAAAGGGTATTTGGAAGTGGAGACACCTATCCTTCAAATTCTTCCCGGTGGGGCACGGGGTAAGCCTTTTGTAACTCACTATAACGCTATTGATTGTGATGTTTACTTAAGGATTGCTCCTGAACTTTACTTGAAGAGACTCCTTATAGGAGGATTGGATAAAGTCTATGAGATTAACAAAAACTTTAGGAATGAGGGGCTTTCCCCCCAGCACTCTCCAGAGTTTACTATGCTGGAAGCTTATACAACTTACCATGACTACAAATATATGATGGATATATGTGAGGAGTTAATTTCTGGTTTAGTGAAACACCTTCATGGAAAGATGAGTGTGGAGTATCAAGGCCAACTAATAGATTTTGCTCCTCCTTGGGAGAGAATTTCTTTTGCTAAATTATTTGAGGAAGAGTTAGGAGTGCTTGCTTCTGATTCTCAAGAAGAGGTATTAGAGAAAGTGACTAAAAAACTTAATCTCTCTTTAACTCATCTAAGCCGTTCTCAGATTCTTAATATTACTGAAGAATTAATTGAGAAACGTTTTCCTAAGAAAAGACCAGTGTTTGTGGCTGATTTTTTTAAATGGATGTCTCCTTTAGCTAAAGCAAAAAAGGATAATCCCAATATTGTAGAAAGGTTCGAGTTGTTTATAGGAGGGTTAGAGATAGCTAATAGTTACACGGAATTAAATGATCCTATAGAACAGAGAGAAAGGTTTAAAGCTCAACTAGAGACAGAGGAAGAACTTCCCAAGAAGATAGATGAAGATTTTCTTCTTGCTTTAGAATACGGTATGCCTCCTGCTGCTGGGTTAGGTGTAGGTATAGATAGGCTAATAATGCTTCTTTTAAACCAGCCTTCTATAAGAGACGTTATTCTTTTCCCCCTACTTAAGCCTTTATAAAAATCAATGAGAGTGGAACTATTTTTAGCCCAGAGATATCTTTTTAGGGGCAAAAGACGTCATTTCTCCTTAGTAAGCATAATGGCGGTTACAGGGATAGCTTTAGGAGTAGCAACTTTAGTAATTGTAACTAGTGTAATGAATGGGTTTGATCACGATTTAACCTCTCGCCTTTTGAGTTTTAACTATCATTTAGTTGTAGAAAGTAGGAGTAATTTCCACCTTGATGTGATTAGAGAGAAAATAAAGAAGATTCCTCAAGTAAAGAATGCTAGTTTATTTTTACATACACAGATATTTGCTAAATTTGACGATTATTTTGTTCCTCTCTTAGTAAAAGGTATTGATTTTAGGGACAAAGAGGAAAGAGCTACTTTCTATAGATTTGTAGAAAGAGAAGTAGCCAAACAGGGTTTTTTTGTAGGTGAGGGTTTAACTCAAAAATTCTTCCTTAGAGAAAAAATAGAATTCTATCCCTTAGAAAGAAAACTGATTTTAAAAGAGAAAAGGATAAGGGGAGTTTTTAAAGTAGGATTATACGATTTGGATAACAATTACTTAGTGTGTGATTTAGAAGAGGCAAAAAGTCTAAGTAAAAATTACCTTCTTTATGTAGGTGTGAAGATTAAAAATCCTTGGGTTGTAGATGAGGTGAAGAAAGAGATAGAGAAAAGGATAGATGAGCCTTTAATAATAAACACTTGGATAGATGCCAACCGTGTGCTATTTTCTGCTCTTAAGTTGGAGAAGATTACAATGTTTGTTATACTAAGCTTAATTATTGTGGTAGCTGCTTTTACTATCCTTTCTATCCTTATGGTAAAGGTAGCGGAGAAAGTAAAAGATATAGGAATTCTTAAAGCAATTGGATTTGATTCAGGGAAGATTCTTGGAGTATTTATCTCTCAAGGAGTTATCTTAGGAATCTTAGGGTTGTTAGGAGGGCTTAGTATAGGGGGAGGGCTATGTTTTCTTCTGAAGGAGTATCACATTATTAAGATTCCTGAAGAGATTTATTATATTAATTACCTTCCTGTATATATAGATTACCGAGATATCCTGGCTATTTCTTTTATATGTGTGCTACTTTCATTTATTGCTAGTTTGATTCCTGCTTTTAAAGCTTCTAAGTTATCAGTTTCTGAAGCCTTAAGGTATGAGTAAATTGATAGAAATAAACTCTCTTTCTAAGGTCTACCGAAGTGGGAAGGATAGGATTTTAGCTTTAGATAAGGTAAATTTGACGGTAGAGAAAAATACCTATCTAGCTATAGTTGGACCTTCGGGAGCAGGGAAGTCCACTTTTCTGCATATTTTGGGGGGGCTGGAGCCTCCCACTCAAGGTGAAGTATTTTTTGAAGGGATAAATATATATAGAATGAAGGAAGAGCAACTTTCTCTTTGGCGGAGAGAAAAAGTTGGTTTTGTTTTCCAATTCTACCATCTCATAGAGGAGCTAACCGTTGCTGAAAATTTGCTCCTCCCCCTTTTACTTAAAAAAGGAGAGGGAAAATTTACTTTTAAAAGAATTCAGGATTTGTTACAATATTTAGAGATAGAAGAGAAAGTAAATGCCTTTCCTAGCGAACTTAGTGGGGGAGAAAAACAAAGAGTAGCCATAGCAAGAGCTTTGATAGCGGAACCGGAGGTTCTTCTTTGTGATGAACCTACAGGGAATTTGGATGCATCTTCGGCAGCGAAGATAAAACTCCTCCTTAAACGTTTACACCAGGAAAGAGAAAAAACAATAATTTTGGTAACTCATAATATTGAATTGGCAAAGGAAGCGGAAGAGGTTGTATATATTAAAAGAGGAAGAATTTTTTCATAAGTTGGAGGTAATATGAAGATATATTTGAATGGAAAGCTAGTTCCTAAGGAAGAAGCTAAGGTAAGTGTTCTTGATCATGGATTTCTCTATGGTGATGGAGTATTTGAGGGAGTCCGTGCTTACAATTGTGTAGTTTTTAAACTAAGAGAACACATCCGCAGGTTATTTGAGTCTGCTCACTCTATAATGTTAGAGATTCCTATGAGTGAAAAAGAAATGATTTCTGCAGTGGTAAAAACTCTTAAGGCTAACAAATTAAAAGATGCCTATATAAGGATAGTCGTCTCACGGGGAGAGGGAGATTTAGGACTTGATCCTAAAAAATGTCGGGGTAACGAAACAGTGGTAATTATCGCTGATAAAATTTCCCTCTATCCTAAAGAGATTTATGAGAAGGGGATGGCTATAATTACTGTGCCTACTATAAGAAACTTACCTGAAGCCCTAAATCCCCAGATTAAGTCTCTAAATTATTTAAATAATATCTTAGCAAAGATAGAAGCAATAAATGCAGGCTATCAGGAGGCTTTGATGCTTGACCATTTAGGTTACGTAGCTGAGTGTACAGGGGATAATATTTTTGTGGTAAAAAGAGAACAATTTTATACTCCTCCTCAATGTATGGGAACATTGAGGGGTATAACTCGAGATACCGTGCTAGAAATTGCTAGAAAACTTAAAATACCTACCCATGAGCATGTTCTTACTCGTCACGAACTCTACATAAGTGAAGAATGTTTCTTAACGGGAACAGCAGCAGAAATTGTTCCTGTAGTTGAGGTAGATGGACGAAAAATTGGTAATGGCAAGCCAGGGAAGCTTACTAAATTGATAATGAAAGAATTTAAAAAACTCCTTCGAAAAGAGGGAGTAAAGTATACAGTTTAATTATGTTGTGTGACATCTGTCATAAAAATATTGCTACGGTTCATCTTACAGAAATTATCGGAAATCGAATTGTAGAGCTCCACCTGTGTCAGGAATGTGCTAATTTAAAGACTGAAGAGTTAAAGACTCAGATTGAGCTCTCTGAGCTTTTAGGGGGATTAGTAGAGAAAAAAGAGATAAAGGAGAAGCCAAGTATTTCTTGTCCTAAGTGCGCTCTTACTTTAGATGAATTTAAAAAGAAAGGGCGACTGGGTTGTAGTAAGTGTTATGAGACATTTCGAGATAGCCTTTTTCCTTTATTAAGAAAAATTCATGGTTCCACTCATCATGTAGGTAAATTTCCCACAGAGGTAGAGTCAGATATTTTAATTGAGAGGAAAATAAGAGAGTTAAAACATAGACTCACCCGAGCAATAAAGTTAGAAGAGTATGAAGAGGCAGCAAAGATAAGAGATAAGATAAAGGACTTAGAAAGAAGGAGAAATAGAAAGAAAGATTGAGAGTATGTTTGAGGAATTCCTCTCTAACGAAAGATGGTGGCTAACTGTTAAAGGTCCCGAAGCAAAGATAATAATTTCTTCTCGCTTAAGGTTAGCAAGAAATATTGAAGATTTCCCTTTCCCTTCTAGGGCTACTCGCTCTCAGAAAAAAGAAATTTTGGAAAGATTGGAGAATCTTTGGTCTAAAGTAGAGATTCTTAAACTTGGTTTTTTTGTAAGAATGGATGAAGTAAGTTTTCTTGATAGACAATTCCTTTTAGAAAGACATCTCATTAGCCAAGAACACATCAATAATCCTCAAGGGAAAGGGTTGATAGTTAGTCTTGATGAGAGAATTTCTATAATGATAAATGAGGAGGATCATTTGAGGATACAGGTTCTTACTTCAGGGTTTAACTTAGAGGAAACTTGGGAGATAATTAATAAAGTGGATAATGCTATTAGTAGATTTCTTCCTTACGCTTTTCTTCCTGAAATAGGGTATCTTACTGCCTGTCCTACTAATGTAGGCACAGCTCTACGTGCTTCCTGTATGCTTCATCTCCCCGGGTTAGTTCTTACTAAAAGGATAGGTAAGATTTTAGAGCTCTTAGCAAAACTTTCCTTTACTACACGGGGACTCTTTGGGGAAGGAACACAAGCTTTAGGTAATTTCTTTCAGATTTCTAATCAGGTGAGCCTGGGTATCTCCGAGGAAGAAATTATAGATAATCTCTGCGGGGTAGTTAAGCAGATTAGAGATCAGGAAGAGTCAGCAAGGAACCTTCTTCTAAGGAGGCATAAGCCAAGCTTGGAAGATAGTATTTGGCGAGCTTTGGGAATCCTAAGAAATGCACGTCTTATTACTACCAAAGAGGCTTTGTCCCATCTTTCTCTATTGTATTTAGGGGTAGATTTAGGTATAATTAAAGGGATAAAAAGAGAGGTAATAAACAATCTTTTCATTGTTATTCAGCCTGCTCATCTTCAAAAGATGGAGGGAAAAGCTTTAGGAGATCAGGAGCGGGATTATAAGCGTGCTGCTCTGTTAAGGAGTAAACTTAAGTAGGAGGCTTTTTATGTTTAATCGGTTTACTGAAAGAGCAAGGAAAGTTTTAGTGTTGGCAAAGGAGGAGGCAAGAAGATTTAATCACGACTATATCGGTACTGAGCATATCCTTTTAGGATTAATAAGGGAAGGAGAAGGGGTAGCCTGTGCTGTATTACAAAATTTAGGGATCGATTTAGATAGGTTAAGAAGAGAAGTAGAAAAATTAGTAGCTCCAGGAAGTGCTCAAGCAGTGATTGGTGATATTCCTTTTACCCCTAGAGCAAAGAAGGCTTTAGAGATTGCTGCAGAGGAAGCACGCAATTTAGGTCATAACTATATCGGTACCGAGCATATCCTTTTAGGATTAATAAGGGAAGGAGAAGGTGTAGCTAGTCAGATTCTTTACGGTTTGGGAATAGACTTAGAGAGGGTGAGAACAGAGATTTCCTCGCTTTTAGGAGGAATGCATACCCAAGGAACAACTACCGTTACTTCTAAAACGCCTGCTTTAGATTCTTTTGGCAGAGACTTAACTAAATTAGCTAAAGAAGGAAAGCTTGATCCTGTGATTGGTAGGAAGGCAGAGATAGAAAGAGTAATTCAAGTACTTTCTCGCCGTACAAAGAATAATCCTGTGCTTTTGGGAGAGGCAGGAGTTGGTAAGACTGCAATCGTAGAAGGTTTGGCTCAGAGTATCTTTAGTGGTAATGTTCCCGAAGTTTTGAGAAGAAAAAGAATCGTAGCTTTAGATTTGGCTTTGATGATTGCAGGTACAAAATACCGAGGTCAGTTTGAGGAAAGGATTAAGGCAGTAATGGAAGAGATAAAACGATCCAAAGAGGTGATAATTTTTATTGATGAACTTCATACCTTGGTGGGTGCAGGAGCAGCGGAAGGAGCAATAGATGCCTCCAATATCTTAAAGCCAGCGTTATCTAGGGGAGAAATTCAATGTATTGGAGCTACCACTTTAGATGAGTATAGAAAACACATTGAGAAGGATGCTGCTTTAGAGAGAAGATTTCAGCCCATATTGGTTGAACCTAATACTGTGGAAGAAACTATAGAGATATTAAAGGGATTAAGGGATAAGTATGAAGCTCATCATAGAGTGAAATTTACTGACTTGGCATTAGAGGCAGCAGCTAAACTTTCTGATCGCTATATATCAGGAAGATTCCTTCCTGATAAAGCAATCGATTTAATTGATGAAGCTGGAGCACGGGCACGGTTAGCAGTACTTACTCTACCTAAGGAGATTCATGAGTTGGAAAATAAGTTGAAAGAGATAGTAAAAGAAAAGGAGGCTCTGATAAAACAGCAGGATTTTGAGACGGCAGCAAGGCTAAGGGATGAAGAAAAAAGCATTCGTTTAAAGTTGGAAAATGCTCGCAGAAATTGGAGTAAGAAGCGAGATCAAATTGTTCCTACTGTTAATGAAGAGGATATTGCTAGGTTAGTTTCTCAAATTACCGGTATTCCCATTTACCGTTTAGAAGAGAAAGAGTCAGAAAAACTATTGAAGATGGGAAGAGGAACTTAAAAAGAGAGTAGTAGGCCAAGATGAGGCTATCGTTTCTATTGCTAGGGCAGTTAGGCGAGCAAGAGCAGGGATTAAAGAACCCAAGCGTCCTATAGGTTCATTTATGTTCCTTGGTCCTACAGGTGTGGGGAAGACGCTTCTGGCTAAGGCATTGGCGGAATTTATGTTTGGAGACGAGGAGGCGCTTATTCAGTTAGATATGAGTGAGTATATGGAGAAGTTTAACGTGTCTCGCCTTATAGGAGCTCCTCCAGGGTATGTAGGATATGAAGAAGGTGGTCAGTTAACTGAGAAAGTAAGAAGGAGACCCTATGCAGTAGTTCTCTTAGATGAGATTGAGAAATCTCATCCTGATGTATTTAACATTCTTTTGCAGATTCTAGAAGAGGGAAGGCTTACAGATAGTTTTGGAAGGAAGGTAGATTTTAAAAATACTATTTTAATTATGACTTCTAACGTAGGAGCAGAAATCATAAGAAAGAGAGGCTCTCTGGGGTTTAAGACGATTACCGAAGAGATTAGTTACGAGGAGATGAGGAATCTTCTTCTTGAGGAGGTTAAAAAGACCTTTAAACCAGAATTTTTAAATAGATTAGATGAAGTTATTGTGTTTAAGCCTTTAAATAAAGAGGCCTTAGCAAAGATTGTAGAAATTGAAGTTTCTTATACTAACGCTCGCTTAAAAGAACAGGGAATTTCTATAGAGCTTACTCCTGAGGCAGAAGAATTTTTCATTGAGAAAGGATTTGATCCTGTTTTTGGCGCTCGTCCTTTGAAGCGAGTAATACAGCGATTTTTAGAAGACCCTCTGGCTGAAGAGATAATCAGAGGGAAATTTGCTCGTAAGGGAAAAGAGAAAATAATTAAGATAGTAGTAAAGCGGAAGGGAGAGGAGTTAATCTTTGAATGATATTTATTTTGTCTTTAATCGCACCTTTTACCTTCCTTCTCCTATTTTTGAGGCTTCCTTCTTCTCTCAATAAATTTGGTTTACTATTTTTAATAATGTATATTTTTAAATGTGAGTAATTTTTTATGAATTTAGTTAAAAAAGTAGAGAACTTTTTTAGTTATTTAGGTAGCTTAGGAATTTTTATAAAAGATGTTTTTTATTTTCTATTCACTCGCAAAAGAGATTTTAAAACTGTAAGTAAGGAGATTGTTTCCATAGGGATTGATAGCCTGTTTTTGGTATCATTGATTTCTTTTTTCGTAGGAGTAATTGTTGCTTTTCAGACAGCATACCAACTCAAAAAATTTTCTTCAGAGATTTATATCGCCTCCTTGGTAGCTCTATCTTTGACTAGAGAATTAGGGCCGGTATTAAGCTCTTTAATAGTTGCTTCCCGAAGCGGTGCTTCCATTACTGCAGGGATAGGTTCTATGAAGATAAGTGAGCAAATCGATGCCTTAGAAGCATTCGCAGTTAATCCTATAGATTACCTTGTTGTTCCTAAGTTTATAGGCCTTGTTTTCTCATTACCTATTTTAGTAACTTATGCTAACTGTTTAGGTATTTTTGGAGGATATACTGTGGGAGCACTAAAGTTCTCTATCCCTTTTCACTTCTACTTTAAAATGACTTTTGACGCTCTCCAGTACAAAGATATTGTTAGTGGTCTTATAAAAAGTGTCTGTTTTGCAGCAATAATTGCTTTTGTGGCCTGTTTCGAAGGTTTAAAACCTTACAGTTCTAGTGATGTAGCTAAGGTAGTTACCCATTCGGTAGTAAGGTCTTTTATACTCATTATTGTCTGCGACTGCATACTTACTGCTTTATTCTACTTTATTCTAGTATGAGTATTATTAAAATAGAGAATCTCACTAAGTACTTTAATAGTAAAAAAGTATTAGATAAGGTAAATTTAGAGATTAACGAGGGAGAATCATTTTTAATTTTAGGAAGAAGTGGTGCAGGCAAAACAGTTCTTTTAAAGCATATTATTGGTTTACTTAAACCAGATTCAGGGAAGGTATTTGTGGAAGGAATAGATATTACTATGCTTTCTAAAGAAAAGTTAGATAGAATAAGATTAAAGTTTGGTGTGGTTTTCCAAAATAGTGCTCTCTTTGATTCCCTAACAGTAGAGGAAAATGTAGGATTTGCTCTTTATCGCCACTCGGATTTAACTAGAGAACAGATCGCTAAGGAAGTTTCTCACTATTTAGAGATGGTGGATCTAAAAGGCACTGAAAAGCTATATCCTCATGAGCTAAGCGGAGGAATGAAAAAAAGGGTAGCTATTGCTAGAGCAGTAATTTACCGTCCTAAGATAATTATCTATGATGAACCTACTACAGGGATTGACCCTATTTCGGTAGATAAAATAGTTTCCCTTATTAATGAGCTTAAAAGCAAACTTTCCATCACTACCTTGGTAGTTACTCATGATTTGAATGTTGGTCTTAAGATTGCAGATAGGTGTGCATTTCTCCTTAAGGGAAGAATAATTTTTGATGGGAAGAGGGAAGATTTAGAGCATATCAAGGATGAAAGAATTATCCAATTCATAAGAGGGAGTTCATTTGGACCAATAAAGGAGATGGAGGTATAGAGATGAGGAGAAAGATCTTAGATCTGCGAAGATATTTGATGGAGATAAAGGTAGGAGTGTTTTTATTAGGGGCAATAATTATTATATTTCTCACTGCTTTATCCCTTAGAGAAGTATCTTTTTTAAGAGGAAGTTACATAGTTAAGGTCAAATTTAGTTTCGCTGAGGGACTTAGGCCATCTTCACCAGTAAGGTTATGTGGTGTGGATGTGGGTGAAGTTAAAAAAGTTGAAATAAAGGAAGAAGGTAATAGTACCGTAGTTTACGTTTATGCCAAAATAGAGCGAGGAATAAAAATTCCTAAGGATTCCAATTTCTTTATCAATAATTTAAGTCTTTTTGGAGAAAAATACTTAGAAATCATTCCTGATCAACCCCATAAGAAAGAGTTTTTGAAGGAAAATCAATTAGTTATAGGAGACTCTTCTGTCCCACTTTTTAATATTATGGGTTCTTTCTACAAAACTATAAAAAAATTGGATGAGTTTATTAGAGAAGAGGAGTTAAAAAGTTCTTTAAAAGCTACTGTGATAAATTTAAAGGGGGCAAGTCAGGATTTAAAAGAAATTTTAAGAGGAATTAAAAGTAAAGAAGGAAGCTTAGGTAAGCTTATCTATGATGACTCTTTATACCTAAAGACAGAAGAACTAATTGAGGATTTGAAGGCTCATCCTTGGAAACTTCTCCATAAGCCAAGGGAGAAAAAGTCAAAGAGAAGAAAAAAGTAGAAAAGAATGTTTATCTGTAATAGTTGTGGTTATAAATCGGTAAAGTGGTTAGGCCGGTG
>QNCE01000041.1 GCA_003644405.1 Candidatus Omnitrophota bacterium
AGGATAAAGATATGGAAAAAAGTGAAGATACAAGGAGGTAGAGAGATGAAAAAGTTGTTAGGAATAGTGTTGGGGTGTTTGTTAATAGGAGGATCATCTGCATGGGCAGCACCTGTTTTTCAAATTGGTGCAATTAATGAGATAAGCTTCAAAGCATATGAGAATCTTGTAGATACAAATGGGACTCCAACTATAATTGATGTGGGAGATTACTTCTACGGAATTTTGGGAGCACAAAATATTGATGTTGGTGGTGTTCAAATATGGACGCAATCTTCTACAGACCAATTTAGTGGTTATTTTCTTTCTGAAGTAGTTGCGATACAAAATAAATATACTTCTGGTGGGATAACATATGGAGATATAATTTTAGGTCCATATACAGGTGGAACTGATCCATGGGGAATTCTTGATCCTACAGCGGGGGAAGTAATGGCACTTTTTGTTGATAGTGGTCCTTCTGCCACAGTATTTGAGGCTAATGGAACTGTAGCCGATGATATTAACAAAGCAACAGATGGAAATTTATGGGGAACATTAACTACAAACAACGGATATTGGTATACTCCCAATGCTCCTCTTACTCCTCCTCCTCCCGGTGGAAATACTGTAGGCCAAAATTATGCGGGTCTAAATTTTGTACAAGCACCTTTCCAAACCCTTAAAATAAATGACCCTAACGAAGGGATACAAAATAAAGATGTTGATGTATTTTTCAATGCTAAAATAACAACTACTTATTCTCCAATTTCTTCCTATTGGTCCTATAATGTTAATGATCCAGCAGACGTATACCCTCTTCCCGAACCAACATCTTTACTTCTTTTAGGAAGTGGTTTATTAGGATTGGCAGGGATTGGAATAAGGAGAAGGAGACGCATCGTATAAAAGAAAGTCTCAAGTAACTACGGAAATAAAAAGGCAGGGCGAAGAACCCTGTCTTTTTATTTATCAAGGCGATTCCCTTGTTACTAAAGGAGAGTGAATTTTTTCCTAAGTTGCTACTCTTGAAATCGCCTCTTTAGCTCTTTTAGGGATGGGGCTGTTGGGATTAGTAGGAGTAGGTTTGTCAAGAAAAAAGCATCAAACCTAAATCTCTAAGTTTACATTTCAAGCGATGCTTGTATGGTTAGATACAAATCAGAGTAACTATGCCAATTCTGCTTTAGAATGGGCACTAAATAGTGGATTGTGGCAGATTTCCCCTGATGATAGAGGAGTGGTAGGAGGATGGATTGATTGGAAAGAAAATGGTCAGACAGCTCAAGTATGGGAAAGATTCATCGATACTAGTAGCTACTTTATTATGGTAAAAAAATGGAGGTTACGATTTTAATATTCCTCCTATTCCTGAGCCCGCATCTTTCCTTCTCTTAACTACAGGGCTTTTTGGTTTGGCAGGGGCAGGTTTGCTGAGGAGAAATAAGTAATACTTAGAAGATATAAGTAATACTTAGAAGATAGAAGATAGTATGAGATATTTTTTTAGATGGAGGGGGGAGGGTTAAAAATGAAAAGAGAAAAAGGGGGAATGTTTAATTTTAAAATGATAAAGATTTTATTTCTTATAGCAGGAATAGTTTTATTGGCAGGTGAAAGCTTTGGTTATGTTATTAATGGGAATTTATCTGATTGGGGGGTAACTCCGGGCCATTATGGTTTTTCTGATTGGCAGCCGAATAAAGGTATATTCTGGGTGGTTGATGATCAGACAGGTGATATATATACTTATCTTGGTCCCGGTTATGGCGGGCAGTTGTATGATGTAGAGGCAATTTATTTTGATTATGATAATGATTATGCCTACATTGCTATTGTTACTGGATTTCCTCAATCAGGGCGAGATTACGGAGTTTACTATTTTTACCCAGGAGATATTGCTCTTGATTTTGGGATAGATGGAAGTTATGAATATGGAATAATAACCTCATCTAATAGACCTTCCTATGCTCTCTCAGGTTCTCCTGGATATGTATACAAGGTAACTTCATGGGCTACTGCGTATGAGGGGACACATCCAGGTATCTGGCATGGAGTAAGTGATCCTACAGTAATTAAAGAAGGGGAGCAGAAAGAGAATGTCAGTCTATACTATGAGAATGCTGGCGGTGAGCATTATGTAATAGAGACATCAGTGCCTTTAAATATTTTCGGAGATGATTGGCAAATTCCTTTACGGATTCACTGGACAGAAACCTGTGGGAATGATTACCTTAATCTTGATGTAATACCTGAGCCTTCCAGTATTTTTCTTTTAAGTTTAGGTTTGTTTGGTTTAGGGAGTCTTTTGCGAAAGAAATATTCTTAAATCTTTAAACTTCTCATAATTTTGCACAAAACATATTGAATCTTTTTTGTGCAGATTTCAGTTAAGATATATACCGCCCTCTATGATTTAATGAAAAAATATCATCTTGACCCCCCAATCTCTATTTACCAAATTCCATTACACCTCGGGTTTGCAATCTAAATTTTGCACAAAACAGGTTGAATCTCTTTTGTGCAACTTTTTATTTAATTCAGTGGCGAAACCTTAAATATAGAACTCCGAACATAAAAAAGTCTTGAACATAAAAGAAGAAAGTAAAAAATAGTAGGGACAGTTGTGATTATATTTACTAAGTTATCTTTTAAACCTACATTTCCACCCCAGGGGTGGAAATACTCGGTAAAAAAATACGACACAATACCACTTCCTTTACAAACCTACATTTCCACCCCAGGGGTGGAAACAGGTATATGTAAATATTTCGCAATAGTGCCAATGTACAAATTTTAAATTTTACGGGAGTGAAGGAGTAGTTTGACAGGAAAATAGATTATTTTAACCTAATAATCAACCTTTTGCCTAAAGTATGTGCTATCTTTCTTAAGGTATCTACAGAAACATTTTCCCTACCATTCTCAATCTTAGAGATATACTGTTGATTTACTCCTAATTTTTTAGCAATATCCTTTTGAGTATACCCTAACCTTAGGCGTATTTTTTTAATCTGTTGAGCTAACTTCATCCGCTCTGAGGGAATTTTTGTTGTTCCCTGAGACTGCCTTATCTTAACCCCTTCATTTTTTAATCTCTCCTGTATCCGTTCATATATTGTCTGCCAGAAAACAACTTTACTTTTAAGCCAGCGGTCTTTTGCCATTCGTTTTTTTATGCCTGGCCACTTTTTACAAAAGGTTACCTTATCCACCATACTAAAAACCATCTTAGGGTCACTAACTCGAGAGAGTAGTTTTTCTGCATAGAGGTTAAATTTTGGATGGTCTCCATCCTTTAAGATCTTTTTTACCTCATCCTTTCCAATACGACTATCCCACAACCAATTTATCTTCATCTCTCCCCCTTTAGAGTAATTTCTCTGGTAACTTTTTTAAAATCTCATCGTCCAAATGTTTCATTACTTTTGCCGTATTAACTTTAGCAACCAAATCCAAAAGTCCAACCTTTAAATCCATGCGATTAAACCCTCGGTACCAGGCAATAAGACTCTCTGCTTTATCATAAGAGAAATATTCAAAGAAAAATTCTGACAGAGGTTGAAAATGTCTTGATAAATAATAAAGGTCGAATAAATCCTTTACACTCTGACGGCCAGCATGGATTATCCTGCCAGTACTATCTTCCTTTTTAACCGCCCCCATAGCAGCGGCAAGTTTCCTATAATAGATATCCTCTATTGAGTGCAATCCCTGCTTTACCCTTTTGATATTCTTCTCAAAATCTTGGACAAAGTCTATCTTTAAAACACAACTTCTTTTAAGCTCTAAAAAATATACCTTCATTGGTATCAACCCAGGCTTATCCTGTTCGGCCTCTAACTTAAAATTAAATCCTGTCTTTTTAAAAACAAAATTCATTATCTGCTCTGGCTCCTCTTTCTTATACCTTTGAGAGAAAAAATCTAAGTCCAAAGATGCGCGATGGTTAAAATAAAACGATAAAGCTGTGCCACCAGTTAAATAATACTTCTTAAATTTTGCTGTTACCAGCTCAGTTATTCTTCTCTGCTCCTTCTTGATATAAGAGATTTTATTTTTCATCTTTTGTCCTAGAATAATTATACTACTTATAAGTAGTATACGTCAAGAAGAAACTACTTTGCTTAACTTTAACCGGTCCTACCCGTCGAGTGAGATTGTGGGTTTAAAGAACATTTCTTTAAAAAAGACTTTTTGAGTTATAATTAAAAGGGAGTATTAAAAATACAAAAGTTTTGAATTATGGAAGAAGGTTCTGATTTATATTTTTTAATCAAAGATGAAAAAAGATAAACTCACTCAAAAAGTAATTTCTACAAGAAAAAGGATTTCGGCAAAAAAAGAAAAAGAATTAAAAGAAAAATTGAAAGAAGCAATACGAATTCTTACTCAAGAATTTAAGCCTAAAAGAATATTCCTTATAGGCTCCTTGGCTAAAGATAAAGTTCATTATTCATCAGATATTGATTTATACAAAACAGGTTGAACCTTTTTTGTGCAACTTTTTAACTCTGGACAAAGAATGAAAAGGATTTTTTTATGTGTAACAGGTGCCTTTACTTTTCTATTAAACTGAGGAATACCATTGCAGGTTAATTTGAATTATGGTATATTTATTGCGATGAATGATTTTGTCTTTAAACTTAAAAGTAAATTAACTCCTGTATTCTCTCAAGATTCAAAGATTATTTCTGTCTATGTTTTTGGATCTTCTATCCAAGGTTTAACTCATCCAAAAAGTGATATTGATTTGGCAATTTTGGTCTCATTTGATAAAAAATTTAGCTTGGATGACCTTTTAAATTTAGAGGTAAAAATCACCTTAGCTTTAAAAACTGAAAATTATGATTTAGTAGTGCTTAATAATGCTCCTTTAACTTTGAAATTTAGAATAATATCAGAAGGAATAATAATCTATAATGCGGATGATAAAATGCGTTGCGATTTTGAAGAGAAGGTTATGCAAGAATATTATGATTTTTTACCCCGTCTTAAAGAATTTAATGCTGAATATTTTTCTGCTTTAAGAGAGAATTATTTAAAATGATTGATAAAGAAAAAATAAAAAATAAAATTGCTATTATTAAGGAGAATCTTTCTGAATTAGAAAAGATGAAAAGCCTAACGCTAAAAGATTTATCCTGCAATTTGCGTGATTTAGCTGCTGCTAAATATTTTATTCGCACCTCTATTGAAGCAATGATTGACATTGGTTCTCATATTATTGCTAAGAATCTTTTAGGCGTTCCTTCAACCAATGTAGAGATAATGATAACTTTAGCTGAGAAAGAAGTTATTCCTCACTCCCATCTTGATACTTATGTAAAGATGGTAAAATATAGAAATCGTCTCACTCATTTTTATAGTAAAGTTGAACCAGAAGAGATTTACGAGATTATTCAGAATCATCTTTCTGATTTTGAATCTTTTATTCAGGACATTTTGCTTTATTTAGATAAAATTTCTGCTTAATCTAAACTCCCTATAATCTTGCACAAAACAAGTTGAACCTTTTTTTTGTGCAACTTTTTTAACTTGGACAATTAAGGTATCTTTATTTTGATTTTTCTAAAAAGTGAAGGATAGCTTGAGCATATTTTTTAAAGATGGTGGTGCTTTGGAGGCATTCCTAAACTTTTTGGTAGTTTATAGAATAGTTCAGGAAGCATAGTTTTTGATTTTTTTAATAAGGATTTCTTCAGCCAGTTTTCTTAAAGGATAGGTATCAATATATTTTTTGATGCCCCTTAACAAAAATTCAATCCTTACATTCTCATCTTTATTTACCAAAATCTTTCCTTTATTAAATATTTCAAAAAGCAATCCCGGGGAAGCCTCATTTAGTATTACTAAGTCAAATTCATCAGTAAGAAGTGTGTTGCTTATAATTTCCGTTAAATTTAATTTTTTTTCAAAAGAATCTATACCTTCTTTCAATAAAATAGCTATATCTACATCACTCAAAGGGTGAATTCTGCCTTGAGCATAAGAACCGAAAAGGTAAACAAGGATTACATCATCATCAGCCTCAAGGACTTTTTTTAATTTTTCTATTAGAGGGAGAAGAGAATGTTTTATTCTTTTTAATTTTATCATACCCAAAACATATATATCACAATTTTATTTATTCTACAAGAAATTTGTTAACTTTTGGAGGTTAAACTGTTTGAGGTTTCGCCTCAAACAAACTAAGGTATCTTTGCATATATGTCCAACTTTTATTGATACTTTAAATATTCTTTGGCTTTCTCTATTATCTCCTTTATTTTTTTATACTTGGTCCGTGTTAGGGTTTTAATTATTTTGCGGGTAAATTTGTAGGGATTCTCTTTCATAAGGAGGGCAGCAATAAAATCATAATCCTGTACTCCAAAAGGAATTCTTGCTCCTAAAACTACTTTTTTGGTAAAATATTCAAACACTTTTACTATATCTTTAAAAGTAACTTCTTTAGCACTTTTTCCCATTAGTTCATAGGTAAAAGGAAAAGGTTTCCAATAGCGAATAGGAAGGATATATTTTACCGGATAAACAACTCCTTCTATCATATAGTTAGGAGAAAGTTTAATTCCATATTCTTCAGGTTTGCGACACCATTCTGTTGAAGGATACACTCCTGAAGGCTGGATTAATACACTGTCAAGATAGGGTTTTATCTCTTTTATCCGTTGAAGAGTATTACTAATAGATTCTTTTGTTTCTCGAGGCAGAGGACACATAAAACTGGCAATTACAAAAATACCTGCATCATGCGCTCTTTTTAATGTTTCTTTCAGTTTCTGGTAAGGATAATTTTTTCGTATGCGTTTACGGCTTTCATCATCAAGGGTTTCCACTCCAAAAAATAAAGCTTCAATCCCTGCCTGTTTTAGGAGTTTAAAATCATCACTGCTGCTGACATCAACCCGTGAGAATGCAGAAAAATGAATTCCTTTCTTATGTAATCCCTCTTTAATGATTGCCTTGGCAAATTCAGTTAATGCTAAATAGGGAGGGGTGGAATCTTTTATCCGAAAATAGCGGGCATTATATCTTTCCATAAGGTTTTTTAATTCTTTGATTACTTTGGACATATTCTTTTTTATCACAGTTGTTCCGTAGCTGGCGGGTCGCATACAGAAAGGACATTGAAAAGGGCAGGCTTCGTTGGATAAAGAGATAGGATATATAGGAAATTTTCCCTCAATTCCTTTGTATATATCCTGTTCATAAATTGCCTCCGCCAGATAGTTAACATCAACAATTTTCTCTTTATTAAAAGTAACTTTTCCATCTTTTAGCCAGATCATATTGGGAATGTTTTGGGGTTCAGCTTCCTCTGCTATTTGGGCAATGCTTTCATATCCTAAACCATAAATAAGCCCATCAAAATTAGAAGTAATCTGGTAGATATACTGGCGGAAGCGGTCAACAGTTTGCCCAATAGCATATATTTTTAATGTTGGTTTGCGCTCTTTAAGGGTATTAACCAGTTCAATAGAGAATTTAAACCCCGGTCCTCTCCAGAGATTAACAAAGATTACCTCAAACCCTCCTGAAATGATTTTATCTGCCTCTGTTTTAAGAAGCTGGCTGTAATCAGAAGATATATCTTTATCGTAGAACTCAAGCCTTTCCACATCTTTGATAACTGCTTTAGGATAAGAGAGGAGGGTATTAATATTTGCTCCATCCCATATTTCAACATCTTTACCCTTAGCTTTAATAACTGCTGCCGCAGTAGCAAATCTCTCACTGGGAAGTAAATCTGAGAGGTCATTTGCCCGTCCAAGAAAATTATAAATTAAAAATCTTTCCATCTTTTAATCTATTCTTTAATTTTTAATTAAAAATTCTCCTGATTTTTACACTTTCTATTCTACCTGATTTAAATTCTCTGTCAATTTTTGATAACTCTATCCGAGCATCTAATTTCTCTTTGTATAGGTTTAGTAATTGTTCTATACGCAGGGATAGGGTTATGGAGGAAGTAAAGAGAGTCTTTTCTTCTAAAAAAAGTAATTCTTTTTCTGGAGCACGTTGGATGATGTGAGCCACACTTCCCTCAGGGATGATTTTGTTACGGACAACAAATATTCGTGTGATTTTATTTTTCTCACTCAACTCATATAGATTCATCTTTTTATTCTAATCTAAGTTTACAAAATAAGCACCTAAGTTTACAAAATAAGCAATGCTTGATTTGTAAAGTTAGGGAGGAAAGGAGAGGAGTAGGAGAGAAGAGGAAGTTTAGATTGACAGATAATAGTTTTAATTATATTCTAAGAATGGAATGATTTCTCTTAATATTCCCAGTTATCTTTTAGCATCTTATCTTAAGAGAATAAAAGGATTAAATACCCCAGCTAAAATTATCAATTTTGCACTTAGAAGATACAGAAAAAGAATTGTTCTTATCCAACCTGAGAAGAATTTAGAACTTAGCTATTACGATTTGTTTCTGAGAGTTAATAGCTTGATCGACTTTTTTGTCAAAAAAAATTTAAGAAGACAGGAAGTAATAAGCTTCTATTCTCAGAACTGTTATGAGTATTTTGAAGTAAGGTGTGCAGCGCATTTATTCAATCTTGTATTTTTTTCTATTCCCTCCTATTTGGGAGAAGAGGAAATAATTTATTTTTTAAAAGAAACTAAATCAAAGGTATTTTTTTATAGAAATATTTCTAATTTAGATAGAATTAGACAAGAAACAGAGGTAGAGTTATTTATAGATCTGGATAGTGACGAATATCTCAAGATTACCTCTGGTAAAGTTATCTCTTTACCTAAAATAAAAATAGGATCCTATGACTTAGCCACTCTAAACTTAAGTTCTGCTACAACTGTAAAAACACCCAAAATAGTAAAGATTACTAATAATAACTGGATTGCTAGTCTCTATAACTATATTCTCACCTCTAAAGTTAATTTAAGAAAAAAAATAATATTTATATCTCCTATTTCTCTATCAAGTGCAGGATCAACTACATTTTTGCCTCTGCTTTTTTCAGGTGCAACTGCACTCATGATAAGTGAATTTTCTCCTTCAAGATTTATTGGATGTATTAAAAAATATGAGGTAAATAGAATTTATTTAACTGCCAGCTGGTTTTTAGAACTCTTTGATTGGTGTAAGATTAATAATGAAAGGTTAATTTCTGTAGAAAATGTAATTATAGGTACAGAGCGCATACCTTATCCTAGATTGAGAGAAGCAATAGAATTTTTTGGCCCTAAGATTAGTATAGGATATGGAATGGTGGAGGCTTTACCTCCTTTAACAATGCTTCTTCCCTCTGACTATTACCATAAAGGAAGGGTTAAGACCGATATATTAAGAAGTGTAGGAAGAATTTCAAAAGGAGTACAATTAAAGATTTTGGATAAAAATTATGACCCCTTATCTTATGGAAAGATAGGAAAAATTGCTATAAAGAGTGAAACGGTAAGTGCTGGTTATTTAGGTAGTGTGAAAGAGAATATAAAGCATTTTAAGGACGGTTGGTTTTATTCTGAAGACTATGGATTTATAGATGAGAATGGTTTTCTTTATCTGTTGGGAAGAAAAGAAGAGGTTGTAATCAAGGGAGAAACTTTTACTTTTACTAAGGAAATAGAGGATAAGTTGTACAAATTTCCTTTTATTGATAAATGTGTTGTGATACCAGAGGGTAGGCAAATTTTTCTTTTTCTCTCTCTAAAAGAAAGATTAGGGGAAAGAGAAATAAAAGAAAAAATATTTAGATTTTGGGAAAAAGAATTAGATAAGAGCTTATTGCCTAAAGAGGTCTTTATAAAGAAGAAATTGCCTATTACCCCCTTAGGAAAACTGGATATAAAAAAAATAAGAGAGGAAGTTAAATCATGGCTCACATAGTTTTATGGAATTCGATTTCTAAGAGACGACGTTCGATAAGCGATACTTTCTATGATAACGGTTTAGCTACCTTGAAAGGATATTTAGAAGAGAGAGGGCATACTGTAGAGATAGTAGATTGGGCAAAAGATGATTTTTTTCCAAAGACTTAATCCTTTCTTTCTGGTAAAGTATTGAGAAATTTATATTCTTTTATTTTTAAAGGTAATTTAGAGTGGGTTAAAAAGAGTTTAGGGATGTTATGTATTAGTCTCCAGGAGATAGTCAATTTGATCCAACAGAGGAGATTGAAGAAACTTTTATATTCTTTAGCTTATCAGATTAAAAAAGAGGCATTCCTATTTTAGGAATTAAGGTGTGGTATGGAGAGGCCTTTAAGAATGCCAAGTGTTTGGTGGATATGATAAATAAAATAGCACCTCAAGTTATTACTATTGGAGGCGGGTATCATGCTACTCTTTACGAAGAGTACCTCTTAGAGAATAGTAATTTTGATTTAGAGTATGTGAGGGGGGGAGTTTCCTTTAGAGAAAATTTTAGACATAGCAGATAAATACAGAGACAATTGGAATAAAAATAA
>QNCE01000042.1 GCA_003644405.1 Candidatus Omnitrophota bacterium
GATAGTATTTTAGCTACCAAAATCATAAAGGAAATGGGCATAGAGGTAGAAGCTATACACTTTTGGAGTTTATTTTCCCCTGCTACTTATCAGAGCACAGTTAAAAAATTGTCATTTTTTACAGAGAAGCTAAGAGTTTTTCTCCATATAGAGGATATAACTCTTCAGCTTTTAGAAAAAGTAAAGAATCCTCGCTATGGCTACGGGAGTTGTCTTAATCCTTGTATTGACTGTAAAATTTTAATGTTTAAGAAGGCAAAAGAGTATATGGAAAAAGTAGGGGCAAAATTTTTGATAAGTGGAGAAGTGTTGGGAGAGCGTCCTTTCTCTCAGAGAAGAGAAGCTCTGGCGATAATAGAGAAAGAGGCTTTAGTAAAGGGGATAGTTTTACGACCTTTATCTGCGAAATTACTGGAAGCTACTGTTCCTGAAAAGGAAGGGTGGGTTAAGCGAGGGGAGCTTTTTGCCATAAAAGGAAGGAGTAGAAGACCCCAGATAGAGTTAGCAAGAAAATTTAAGATTTACTCTTACCCTTCTCCTGGAGGAGGGTGTCTTCTCACTGACAAAAACTTTTCTAAAAAGTTGCAGGATTTACTTTCTTACTCCCGAGATTTTGGAGTAAGAGAGGTATTTCTTCTCAAGATAGGAAGACATTTCCGCCTCTCGGATAGAGGAAAGTTAATTATCCCTCGCAACGATAGAGAGGAACAAAAACTCTTAGAGAAGAAGGAAAAGACTGATACTTTATTTATTCCGTTAAATAATGGGAGAAAATGTTTAGGGACAGGTTCATTAGATGTTGAGGATATAAAGTTAGCTAGCCAGATAGTTGCCTCTTATATCAAAGGAGGTTTTCATCCCAAGAGAGTAAAGGTTATTTCTTCATGGGGAGAAAAAGTATTAGAAGTCCCCCCTTTACCCTCTCAAGAGTTAGAGAATCGACGGCTAACATAGATAAGTAGTATTTTTTTCTTGAGAACCCCGCAAATTAATGGTATTATTTTATAATTGCTAGCAAGATAAGGAGATGGGAGAAGGTAAAGTTTTAATCATCGATAATCAGATTGAGTTCTCACAAAAGCTAACTGCCTTTTTAAAAGAACAAGGTTATATTCCTTCCGTTTATCAAGAGATTAAAAAAGCCCTGGATGCCTTTCTTAAGGAAGAGTTTGATGTGGTAATGGTAGAGTTGGGTATGCCTCAAATGGATGGGATTGAGATTATAGAGGAGATTAAGAAGGTCGATCCAGAAAGTATAACTATTGCGATGATCACTCATCCGTCTCTGGAGACAGTGCAGAAAGCGATAAGAGCAGGTGCGTTCGATTACATTACTAAGCCTTTCAGTAAAGAGGAGATATCCCTCGTGATGAAGAGAGCATTTGCCTTTCGTAATTTAAGTGTAGGGAGAAAAAAGCTTATGGAGGAGTTAGAGAAACAGAATGTGAAGTTAGAGCAACAGATCAAAGAGAAGACGAAAGAGTTAGCTCTTATATACCAAGTAGATAGAGATATTTCCTCCACATTAAATTTAGAAGAAATTTTAGAGATCATTTTAGATAGACTCTGTGTAGTTTTGAATGTAGAGAGATGCTCTGTTCTTCTATTAGATGAGGGTAAGGGAGAGTTGTATATAAGAGCTGCCCGAGGTTTATCTGAAGATATTATAATTCAAACAAGGCTTAAAGTAGGTGAACCTATATCTGGATGGGTGCTTAAACATAAAGAGCCTGTATTTGTAGAGGATATAGAAAAAGACCCTCGTTTTGCCCGAAGAAACCACGAAAGATATTATACGCACTCTTTTATTAGTGTGCCTCTGATAGTGAAAGAAGGTGCTATCGGAGTGATAAATGTGAATAATAAGAAGACAAAGCAGCCTCTCACCAATGATGATTTTAGAATTGTAAAGGGAATAGCTAATAAGGCAGCCATCGCTGTAGAGAACGTCCGTCTCTATTCTACTTTAGAAGATAGTTACATTCGAACAGTCACTGCTCTTACTTCAGCAATTGACGCTAAGGATCATTATACTAAGAGCCATTCGGAACATGTTTCTCAGTATGCGGTGGCTATAGGGAGAGAGATGGGTTTATCAGAACGTGAGATTGAGGAGATTCGTCAAGCTTGCCAACTTCACGATTTAGGAAAGATTGGGGTTCATGATTACATCCTTACTAAACCCGACAAACTTACTCCTGAAGAGTGGGAGGAGATAAAACAACATTCTTTAAAAAGTGCTGAGATACTAAAGCCTTTGATTTTCTTAGGGGAAGCCATTGATTTGATAAAGCAACATCATGAAAGGTATGATGGAAAAGGTTACCCTTATGGTCTTAAAGGAGACCAGATAAAACTGGGAGCAAGAATAATAGCGGTAGCTGATAGTTTTGATGCTATGACTACTGATAGACCTTATCGTCGAGCACGCACTAAAGAAGAAGCCATTGAGGAAATTAAAAAATGTAGTGGCACCCAGTTTGACCCTAAGGTTGTGGAAGCCTTCTTAAGGATAGTAGATAAACTCCCTCCTAAGCCTAAGAAATAGCTTGCTTACCATCCCCATAAAATAAATAGAATAAAAGAAATTACTATAATTACTGCTATCCATACCTTCCACTTTGCTTTTGTCGGGGAAGGTAGGCTTTTTCCGCAGTAAAGGCAGATAATAGCGTTATAAGGAATGGGCTTTTTACAGTAAGGACACTTTTTAAGTTGTGAAAAGTCTAATTCTTCCTCTTCTTCTAATACTTCTTGGAAAGGAAAGTAATCCTCTTCTTTCATCTATAGGTAGTATACAACTTTTTTTGTTTGTATCAATAAGTATTTACCTTTGAAGTATTTTTTATATAATTAGTTAAAGAGAAAAATTAATCTATGAAAGAGAAAAAGCTCCTAGATTTATCCACAATTTCAGAGGAAGAGCTTCTCAATTTAAAAATTTGCGAGCTTCCCCTAAAGATAGAGGGAACGTGGCTCCAGAGTTGTGTAGGAGAACTCTATCAGGAGTTAGAGAGAAAAGGAATAAAATTTAAGCCCCCCTGTTACCTAGCAGATGAGTGGCTTACTCCTGACGGGGAGCCGGTGATAGGCATCCCCTTTTTTTTAGCTCACCCTACACTTATGAAATTAGAGAAAAAGATGATGCTTGACGTAGAGGGAGGAACTAAGGGTTGGTGTATGAAGCTATTGCGTCACGAAAGTGGGCATGCTATAAACTATGCTTATAGGCTGTATCGGCGAAGAAAGTGGCAGAAAATTTTTGGAAAGTTTTCTAAAGCATACCTAGATACTTATCGCTTTCGTCCTTATAGTAAAAGTTTCGTAAGACACTTAGAGGATTATTATGCTCAGTATCATCCCGATGAAGATTTCGCAGAAACTTTTGCAGTTTGGCTTACACCTGATTCTAACTGGCGGGAGACTTATAAGGGGTGGAAAGCGTTAGAGAAGTTAAACTATGTGGAGGAATTAATAGAGGAAATAAAAGAAAACCCTCCCCTTGTTAGGCGAGGAAGAAAGTACTGGCATATCAATTCTTTAAGGGTCACTCTTAAGAATTATTATAAGAAAAAAAGACTTTACTATGCGGAATATTTTCCTGATTTTCACGATGTAAATTTAAAGAAAATATTTACAGAAAAGAGCCTTCCTTCGCAAGAAGGATTATCTGCCAAGGATTTAATAAAGAAATATAGAAAGCAGATTCTAAGTAATGTTTCTGAATGGACTGGAGAAAAAAAGTATGTAATCGCTGACCTTTTAGATACGATAGAAAAAAGGTGCAAAAGTCTTAACCTTAATATAGTTGAGTCAGAAAGCTCAGCTCTTCTTAAATTTTCTACTTATATTACTACCCTCATTATGAATTATCGTTACACAGGGAGGTTTCAAAAGATAAAATGAAGAAAAAGTTAAAGGTTCTCTTGGTATTCGATACTCCTTATCATACTCCTCGGGATTATAACTTTGAGAAAGAGTTTAAAGAGCTTGATTGGGTAACAGAGAAAGACGTTTATTCTGCTCTTTTAGAGAATGGTTATGAGGTTACTCTCTTAGGGCTCTATAACGATATAAGTTTACTCTTTGAGGAAGTAAAAGAAAATAGACCCGAAGTAATTTTCAATCTTACTGAAGTATTTAAACAGAAAACTTATTTAGAAAAGAACATAGCTTGGATTTTAGAAATTTTGGGTATCCCTTATACTGGCACTACCCCAGCTAGCCTTCTTATCTGTAATAATAAAGCTTTAACTAAAAAGATACTAACTTTTCATAAAATTCGTGTTCCCAATTTCTACACCTTCTATAAGCATCGTAAGGTCAAATTCATCCGAAAATTAAGACTCCCTCTTATTGTGAAACCTCTATATGAAGAAGCTTCACGGGGGATATCTCAAGCTTCGGTAGTAGATAGCGAAGAAGGATTAATTGAGCGAGTAAAATTTATCCATATCCACCTTAATATGGATGCTATTGCTGAAGAGTATATTGACGGAAGAGAGCTTTATGTGAGTGTCTTAGGTAACAAACGTATAAAAGTTTTCCCCTTTAGAGAGATGAAATTTGGAAAAATTCCTGAGGATGAACCTCGCATTGCTACTTATAAAGCTAAGTGGGATTATAAATATCGAGAAAGGTGGGAGATTAAGAATGTTTTTGCTGGTAGGTTACCTTTAGGATTGGATAAAAAAATTGTCGAAATCTGCAAACGTGCTTACCGGGCTCTTAATATGCAATGTTATGCTCGTTTCGATATAAGAGTTACTCCTAAAGGAGAAGTTTACATTATTGAGGCAAATGCTAATCCTTGTTTGGGTAGAAGCGATGAGCTTGCTCAATCAGTAGAAAAAAGTGGCATTAGTTATAATAAGCTAATTCAAAAGATAATAAATCTTGCTCTAAGAAGGCCAGTTTAAATACTCTTTTTTTGTTCTTACGATTTATGGTATAATGGAATTAATTAAAGCTCAGAAGAAGTATGTTTAGAGAATTTTTTAATTTTCTTCCTGATATAGCTTACCTTAAAGATTGCAAAGGCAGATACTTATGGGTTAATAGGATTTTTTTAGAATTTTTCGGGAAAGAAGAGAAAGAGGTAATTGGTAAATTAGATAGTGAAGTTCTTCCCAAGGAGCTCGCTACTCAGTGGCAAGCTTCTGATAAGGAAGTCGTTTCTTTTAAGAAAACGATTATGAAAGAGGAATGTTTAGGAGAAATTATTTTTGAGACGGTGAGATTCTTGATTCCTCTAGGTGAAGAAGAAGTAGGAATTGCTGGGTACTCTCGGGATATAACCTTACGAAAGAAAACAGAGAATAGTTTAAAGGAGATTGAGGGAATTTACCGCACCATTACTGAAAATGTAAGCGATATAATCTGGAGTGCAGACCTAAAATTTAAAATTACTTACGTGAGTCCTTCTGTAGAACATATATTAGGATATAAGCCTGAGGAATTATTAGGAGAATCGGTAGAGAAGGTGCTTTCTCCTTACTCTTGGGAGCAGGTAAAAAAAGTATTAGAGGAAGAGCTTTTAAGAGAGAAAGAAGGAGTAGATAAAACTCGATCGAAAACATTGCAACTGGAGCATATTCATAAGAATGGGTCTTCTATAGAACTAGAAGTTAAGGCTACCTTTATTCGTGACCACCAAAAAATCCCGACAGGGATTTTAGGAGTGACTCGAGATATTACCCAGAGAAAGCAGATAGAGAAAACTCAGCGATTAGCTCAATTAGGAAAACTGATTGCTGACATTACTCATGAAGTAAATAATCCTCTTATGATTATTTCTGGTAGAGCTCAGCTTGCTCTTATGGAGGAGATAGAGAACGAAGAGGTAAAAAAGAGCCTTAAGATGATAGTAGATGAATGCCAGAGAGCTAAAGATATTATTCAGAGGGTGTTGGAGTATGCTCGACCGAGTAAAGGTGAGTTCAAAGCTACACCTATAGATAGAGTTATTGAGGATGTAATAGCTATTATAGAGCATCAATTTCAGTTAGCTAATATTTCTATTGAGAGAGATTATGCCCCAGACCTTCCTCAAGTTTATGTAGATGAGAAGCAGATTCAAGAAGTTCTGATGAATCTCTTAGTTAATGCTCGTGATGCTATGCCTGAGGGTGGGAAGATAAATATAAAAGTTTTTTGTGAAGGCGCCTTTTTAAGGATAGATATAAAAGACACGGGTATTGGAATGAGCAAAGAAGTTTTAGATAAAATATTTGAACCTTTCTTTTCTACAAAAGAAAAAGGGACAGGATTAGGTATTTCTATTTGTTATAATATAATAAAGGCTCACAAAGGAGAAATAAAGTTTAGAAGCGAACCTCAAAAAGGGACTATTGTAACCATTCTTTTACCTGTGTTGAAAAAAGATGGCTAAAATTTTAGTTATTGACGACGAATATCAGATTTTAGATATTCTAGAGAGGTTTCTGGTTAAGATGGGATTTCAAGTTATTACCGCCTTGGGAGGAGAAGAAGGGATAAAAGCAATTGATTCCCAAGATGTGGACCTCATTATTCTAGATATGAAGATGCCTAAGGTAACAGGGATTGATGTATTAAAGGAATTAAGAAAGAAAGAAAAAAGGATGCCGGTTCTTATCCTAAGTGGCTCTTTAGGTATAGTAAGAGAGGTTGAACTTCTAAAAGAGTTAGGATATACTCAGGAGGATATTGTTACTAAACCTATAGACCTTTTTAGTCTCTTAGAAAGAGTTAGGAGTAAATTACCTCCAGATATTATTTAGCTTCTATGGGGCAGAAAGTTTTAATTGTAGATGGTAATATAGAAGCACGCAATACTTTTTATGAAATACTTTCTTCCTTAAACTATGAACCTACCTGTGTGCCTACAGCTAAAGAAGCTCTAACCAGACTCACTGAAGAAAGGTTTGATCTTATCATTTTGGATAAAGATACACCTGACTTAGGCGGATTAGAGATTGCTAGGAAGATAAGAGAATTTGACAAAGAGACTAAGATCATATTACTTCTTGAAGAAGAGCCAAAAAGAGATATTTTCTCTTCAGCCCATCAGCTAAATATTCACAAGGTATTAAAGAAAGATTTTTCCACTCATACGTTGATGAGAGAGATACTGGGTGCTTTAAGAGAAAGACGTTCATCTCCTCAACCATATCCTTTTTCTCAAGATGCCTCTATCCTCATAGTTGACGATAATCCTCAAGTAAGGGAGACTCTTCAGCTCTTTTTAGAAAGGAAAGGATTTAGGGTTCTGGCGGCATCTTCAGGAGAAGATGCACTCATGAAAGTGAAGTTAGACAAACCTAAGATAGTTATTCTGGACATAAGGATGCCAGGAATGGATGGAGTAGTAGTGTTAAGAAATATGAAACAGCTCGATCCTTCTATCAAAGTGATTGTGCTCACTTCGGTTAGAGATGATTATATTATGAAGGAAGCCCAGCAAGAAGGGGCCTCCGAGTATTTAATCAAACCTTATGATCTTGAAAAATTAGATGTTATAGTTACTTCTTTACTTTTACAAAAAAGGAGTAGAGATGGAGAAGAAAATCTTAATCGCTGAGAGTGAAGTGGGAGTTCGTCAGCAATTTTATGATAGTCTAACCCACGCAGGTTACAAAGTAGTAACTACTCATCATGGGAAAGGTGCACTGGAACTATTCGCCACTCAAAAGCCAGACTTAGTTCTCTTAGATTATGCTCTTTCTGACGAAAGTGGCATCGAGGTACTCAGGAAGATAAGAGAGAGGGATAAGAAGACAAAAGTAATTATGTTCGCTAGCTCTTCCAACCCAGAGTTAGAGAAAGAAGCACGACTATTAGGAGTTAGTGGTTTTCTTCCCAAAAGCTTAGAAAGAGAGGTTATCGTTGAAACAATTGATCGGATAATGGGGAAGTCAGTTGAAGAGAGAAAAATTCTAGTAGTCGACGATGATCCCCAAATCTGTTCTCTCATAAAGGATTTCTTAACAAAGAAAGGGTTTACTGTAGTTGTTGCCTATAGTGGGGAAGAAGGTTTAGAGAAGGTAAAAAAAGAGAGGCCAATCTTGGTTCTTCTTGATGTAAGGCTGCCAGGTATGGATGGGATAATGGCTCTGAAACGAATCAAGGAAATTGACCCCCGGGTGGGGGTAATTATGGTAACAGGCCTAAAAGACGAAGATACTTTCAATGAGGCAAAAAAATTAGGCGCTCACGAATATATAGTGAAGCCCTTCGATTTGGATTATCTGGATACTTGTGTTCTTGTGCGTCTATGTCTTGTCTCAGCTCTTTTAAAGTGACCTTTGTTTAACTATCCTATAAAAGATGGGAGAAGAAAAGATTAAAGTGTTTCTTGTTGAAGATAACCCTTCAGAATTCGTTCTTATTAAAGAGATGTTGACTAAACTAAAAGATTACTCTTTGGAAGTAGAAGGGGCAGCTAGCTTAAATGAAAGTATAGAGAAATTACAGAATAGAAAGGTAGATGTCGTCCTTCTCGATTTAAATCTACCGGATAGTAAAGGTGAGGATACTTTTTTGAAGTTATATCAGAGATTTCCCCAGCTTCCTGTAGTAGTCCTTACTGGCTTCGACGATGAGGAATTGGCTGTTAAAGTAGTACGCCAGGGCGCACAAGATTATTTGGTGAAAGGTAGAGTAGATGCCTATCTAACGGTAAAGGCTATTTCTTACGCTATTGAACGTAAACGTATAGAAGAAGCACTACGGAAGGCACGTGATGAGTTAGAGTTGCGTGTTAAGGAGCGGACTGCGGAATTAGTAAGAGTTAATGAATATCTTAAGCAAGAGGTAGAGGAACGTAAGAGGAAAGAGAAGGAATTACGTATCACCTACATTAAGTTGAAGGAGGTTCAACAACAACTAATTCGGTCCGCAAAGATGGAAGCAGTGGGAGCTTTAGCTAGTGGCGTAGCCCACGAGGTTAAAAATCCTTTGGCAATTATCCTTCAGGGAATTGAATATCTTTCTAAGAAGATTGAAACTGATGATGAGAATATAAAATATACTTTAAAGTATATGGAGGAAGCAGTTGTAAGGGCAGATACTATCGTTAAGGGGCTCTTAGATTTCTCCAGAATTTCCAAACTGAATATAGGTAAATATAACATTAACTCCTTAATAGAGAATTGCTTATTGCTGATGAAGCATCAGTTTGATAGGCACCATATCCAAGTAGTGAAAGAATTAGGAGGAAATATTCCTGAAGTCGATATAGATAAAAGTAAGATAGAGCAGGTATTCATAAATATTTTTATGAATGCTGTCCATGCTATGCCGGAAGGAGGAAAGCTTACCATAAGAAGTTATGTTAAATCTTTAAACAAAGACACCCTACCCTTACAGTTCGAAGAGAAAGAGAAGTTTAATCTTGATGAAGAGGTAGTGATTGTTGAAATAGAAGATACAGGTAGTGGTATTCCTCAAGAGCTTTTAAATAAGGTTTTTGACCCATTTTTTACTACTAAGCGAACTAAAGGGGGAACAGGTTTGGGTCTTTCTATAGTGAGGAGTATAATGGATATGCATAACGGATTTATTGATATCAAAAATAAAAGTAGTGGAGGTGTAATTGTAACTTTGATATTTAAGAAGGAGGGAGGGAAATATGGAGAAGAAAAAGATACTCATAGTAGATGACGAGGAGGGTTTTACTCAAATGGTAAAACTTAATCTTGAAGAGACAGGTAAATATGAGGTGATAGTTGAAAATAAAGGCAAGGAAGCCATATTTACTGCAAAGAAATTTAAACCGGATCTAATTTTTTTGGATATAGTTATGCCTGATACTGATGGCGGTGAAATTATGCAGAAGATGCATTCCGATGAAGATTTAAAAGATACCCCGGTAGTATTTCTTACTGCTTTAGTTACAGAGAAAGAAGTAAAGTCTCAAGAAGGGATTATAGCTGGTCACCCCTTTTTAGCCAAACCAGTAACTACCCAACAACTTATTGAATGCATTGAAAAGTATTCAAGATAACTTACTACTTCTTCTATTTTTAGA
>QNCE01000043.1 GCA_003644405.1 Candidatus Omnitrophota bacterium
ATTAAATTTGTAGAGTAAGGAGTATGAAAATTGGTAATCAAGGCATCAACTATCTTGAACTTATATCCAGGGAAGATATAAAGAGAAGTCTTCCCCTCTCCTGGAATAATCGCAGGTTTTTTTTCTTTTTCTTGAGCACAACTCTCCAAAGCTCTCACTACCGTAGTCCCTACAGCAATAACTCTTCTATTATGAAGCTTTGCTTCATTAATAACTGAAGCAGTCTCTTTAGGAATACAGAAATACTCCTCTTCCATAGGGTGTTCTCTTATATCCTGAGTCTTTACAGGACGAAAAGTAGCTAATCCACAGTGAAGGGTAAGGTAAACTACTTTCACCCCTTTGCGCTGAATTTCTTTGAGAAGAGAAGGAGTAAAGTGGAGCCCTGCAGTAGGAGCAGCTACTGCTCCTTCTTTTTTAGCAAAAACTGTCTGGTAGTAATTGGCTTCTTTTAGTTCCTCCTTAATATAAGGAGGAAGAGGCATTTCACCGTATTTTTCTATAAGAGTTCTAATCGAAGGAGGAGAAAACTCTAATATTGCTTTCCCTTGAGAAGTTTTCTCTACCAGTTTTGCCTTAAATCCTCCCTCAAAAATTACCTCCTCCTCTAATTTGAGACGTTTGCTTCGCTTAATTAAAGCTTCCCACTTTCCTTTGTTATCTATCTCTTTTAACAGAAGAAACTCCAGTCTTGCTCCTGTAGGCTTTTTCCCAAATATTTTCGCTCTTATAACCTTAGTATTATTTAAAACTAACACTTCTCCTTCCTTTAAAAAATTGATTATATCTTTAAAAACACTTTCTCTAAAAGTACCTAACTTACGGTCCACAATAAGAACACGAGCTTGGTCTCTCTTTTTTAATGGCCTTTGAGCAACCAAGTGAGGAGGAAAAGTATATCCAAAATTGGAGAGATTATATTCTTCCTTCATAAACACAATTATTTTATCAGCCCCAAGAATGTTTGAAAACCTCCTCTTTGAAAAACTTTCTACTTCAGAAAAGTATTGAAGAAAATAGGAATTGGCCTTAAAATATTTGCCAATGAAGAGGAAAGAAATAAAGATAGTTCTGGATGCCAATATTTTTATAAATCCCGATGCTCGGCTATTTTTCGGTAAATCTATTGAGGAAGCGATAAATAACTTTTTGCATCTCCTGGAGAAAAAAAGCAATATTACTTGCTTTATGCCTCCTTCGGTTTTTAGTGAGCTACTAAATTTTGTAGAGATCAAGAAAGTATCTTCAAAGCTTTCTCTTATAGATAAAAAGCCCCCCTCTAAATATGAAATCCCTATTCCTGCTATTTTACTCTACGAGTTTATTGAGGAAATAAGAGCACGAATAAACCAAGGGTTGAGAGTAGCAGAAAAACACTCTCGAAAAGGACTAAGAGGAGCTAAGGAGGAAGAGATTATCAAAAATTTAAGAAACGAGTATCGCCTTGCTCTAAGAGAGGGAATAATTGACAGTAAGGAAGATTTTGATTTAATCCTTCTCTCTAAAGAACTATCCGCCTATCTATCTACTTCTGATAAGGGAGTGATAAAGTGGGCGCAGAAACTAGGAATAACTTGTATATCTGCGGAAGAATTAAAAAACCTTTTAAGTAACTAAGTTACTTAGCGATAGAATCTAAAATCTCCCTCATAAGACTTTCTAACGTAACAATCCCTAAGCTTTTTTTTCCTTTCATTACTACAGCCATACTTTCTCTTTTAGCCTTAAGGATGTAAAAAGCTTGATATAACCTTTGACTCCCTCCTAAATGAGTAATAGGCCGAATGAGAGTGTGCCAATCTTTACTTTCTCGGTAAAATAAATCAAAGATATTGAGATACCCCACTATCACTTTATTCTTAAAAACAGGGTAGCGGGTAAATTTATAGACTCTTGCTATCTCTTTTACTTTCTCTACCGAATAATTGTAATCTAAAGTTTTCACCTCTTTGAGAGGAATGCATACATCTTTTAGCTTAGTCTCTCTAAATTGAAAAACATCTTCAATAGCCTCCTTCTCTCCTTTCTCTAACACTCCTTCCTTTTCTCCTTCAGCTATCAGAGCTTTTATCTCTTCCTTAGTCACAAATAAAGACCTTCTTCTTTCTCTGCCCAAGAAAAACTCTGTTAAGGAAACAGATACCTTCTCTACAGCGTATACAAAAGGAGAAAAAAGAGCTTGAAAGAAGGTAAATGGTCTTGCTAAATAGGTAGCTAACTTTTCCCGATAATTTCGACCGATATTCTTAGGAACTAATTCGGCAAAGATTACCACTACAGGAGTAAATAAAAAAGTAATCCATAGATTACTGTTAGTGATACCTAATCTTATGAGAAAGTAAGTAGCTAAAGTAGAACTTACTACTACGGATAAATTTGTTCCTACCAAAGTGGTAGCAAGAAACCGCTCGGGATTAGAAATGAGCTGGTAAGCTAATTTTGCCCTTTCATCTTTATGTTGACGACGAGCAAGTTTAAGAAGGCCCGAAGAAATAAAACTCATCTCACTGGCAGAGAAAAAAGCTTGAAGAAGAAAAAATACCAAACTACCAAAAAGATAAATCATCTTTCAATATTTAAAATTACGCTTATTATTCGGCGAGCGGTAGCTCTCTCTATAACAAACTCTACCCTCCCTACCTTTAACCTCTCTTGAACATGAGGAATTCTTTCCAGCTTAGAAAGAATAAGTCCGGCTACTGTATCTTCTTCCTCAGGAAGATTTAAATCTAACTCTAAATTTAATGTTTTAAGAGGAGCCTTTCCGTATACTCGCCAGCTGTTTTCTCCAACCTGTTCAATCATCCTGTAGGGAATCTCAAACTCATCGTAAATTTCTCCAAAGATCTCCTCTTCGACATCCTCTAGTGTGACTAAACCGGATGTGCCTCCATATTCATCCAAAACGATAGCGATGTGTTCACCTCTAGTAAGAAATTCTCTAAGAAGATCGTCTATTTTCTTACTTTCAGGCACAAAGAGGGGAGATCTTAAGAACTGTTTCCAATCTTGGTGCGGATTTAAGAAAACATCCTTAGCATAGAGAATACCCCTAATATTATCTATGGATTCTTTATACACGGGAAGTTTGGAGTGTCTTATACTCCTTAAATTCTCTATCACACTCTGTTGAGATAAATTTATCTCAATGCCCTGAATCTCTACTCGAGGAGTCATAACCTCACTTACGCAGGTATCTTTAAACTCTAGTACGTAGCTAATCATCTCCTCCTCCACTGGAGTAATATCTCCATGCTTTTTCCCAAAAAAGAGAGCCTCCTTTAATTCATCTTCAGAGAACGATTTCTCTTCTTTTTTTCGCCTAAAAAAAATTTGGGATATACTATCTACTGTCTTCTGAATCAACACCAATATAGGATAAAAAACTTTCATAATAAGTAAAAGGACAGGAGCAGAAAATAAAGATAACCTTTCAGGAGCATAGACAGCAAAACTTTTAGGGAGAACTTCTCCCAAAAAGAGAATAACTACTCCAGAAAAAATTATGGAAACTGCTATTCCCTTCTGGCCGAAAATATCTACTAACACAGAGGCAGTAAGTGAAGCCAAACCTATATTCACCCACATATTTCCAAATACGATTGTAGAGAGGGTAAGGCTGGGCCTCTTAAAAAGCGGATTTAATTTCTTCGCAGAAGGATAGATTTCTTTTAGCCTTCTAAATCTTGCCTTCGTAAGAGAAAAAATCGCTGTCTCTGAAGCAGAGAAAAAGGCAGAAAGAAGAAGAAATAGTATCAGCAGGATAATGTTAGCTCTCATATTTTTTACGGAAGGTAAAAAAGAATGGCGGATACATAATCAATTATCAATATTATCAATCTTGTATTGTAACAATCCTTGTAATCATTGTAAAACTTAGGGCTTGTGTTTTATCACTTCCTTAATAGGAATAGTTACAATAATTCCTGTCTGGGATTGAGTAAAATCAATCTCCTCCTCGTGGAGAAGCTCTTTAAACTTAGAGAAAACCTCTTCTTCAATAACTGCCAGAATAGTTCTGTTTGCTCCTTTCCTTTCTCCTATTAGATGCCTTAGTCCAGCAAATATAGGAACCTCATAAGCTAAAAAGTGTCCCAACCCTTCACTATTAATAATGGTGGCTCCTTTAACTCCTGCTTCCACAAGAAGAGAAAGTATCTTCTGCAAATAGTCCTCTCGATTAAGAATAATTATTAAAAGCTCCATCTTCCCCCCCCTTTTGTTTGAATCTAAATTTTCTTATCTCTCCTGCTTTATTAAGAGCATACTTAGTAGCCAAAGGACCTACAGTTTCAGTAATAATGGTAGTAAAAAGCAACACATTAATAGCTAAACTGGCCAAGTATTCTCCTCCTTTTAAAGAGCCAAAATTTCTCTCTACCATAATTGCCAATGCTAAAGCTACTCCTATCTGAGGCCATAAAGTTAATCCGATATACCTTCTTACCACCGCTGGTGCTTTAGATAAACTTGCCCCCAAACTTGCTCCCAAATACTTTCCTAAAAACCGAGCGAATAGGTAAACTATCGCTAAAAAACCTATCTGAGTAAATAAATTAATGTTTAGCCTTGTACCAGCCAGACAGAAGAATCCGGCAATTATAGGAAAACCTACTACCTCAAAGTAATCCATTATAGAAACAAAACGATGAGGAGATAAATTGCTCATCATCATCGCCATACTCATAATTAAAAGTAACTCAGAAAGGCCTAAACTTATAGCAAGTCCCTCGCCTAAAAGAAAAACTCCTAAGGTAAGAGAAAAAAAAGTCTTTTTCTCTCTAACTTTTCTCCCTAAATAACTTATTATTATTCCTAAAATCAACCCTAACCCTAAGGACAATAAAATCTTTCCTAAGGAAAGAAAGATAAGTTTGGCAAAATGAAGGTGACTAAGAGTTAGAAAAGAAGACACGAATCCTGCAACAAAAATATAAATTATTAAAGCTATTCCATCATCAATTGCTACTACCCCCAAAATGGTAGTTGTAAGTATCCCCTTTGTTCGATACTGATTAATCACAGAAACAGTAGCTGCAGGAGCAGTAGCTGAAGCAACTGCTCCTAGGAGAAGAGAAATTTTAACATCTTTAGTAAAGAAGTATGTAGACAAACTAACTAAAATAAAAGCTCCTAAAGACTCACTGATAGCAATAGAGAAAATCGCCCTACCCAATCTCTTTAAACGGGAGAAGTTAAGTTCGCCTCCGATAATAAAAGCAATTATTCCTAGAGCTAAATCGTTAACTATCTCCATACGATTTACTAAATCAGGATTAAAAATATTTAGAAAGGATTTACCTAGAATAACTCCCATCAAAACATATCCTATCACTAAGGGAACCCGAAGACGTTTGGCTACTCTGCCTGCTATAAAAGCAAAAAGAATAGCTCCTCCAAATACTAACAAACTATTAAACTTTATCATTATTCTTTTCTTACTTCCCCAGCCTTAGTAATAGCTATCTTTGTGCCTATAGGACCAAGAATCTCAAATACAATAGTAGTAGCTGCTATAGTATTTATCACTAATAAAGATAAATTTTTTCCTACTTCTCCTAGGGAAGAAAATTCTCTGGTAACTAAAATAGCTAATCCTATAGCTACACCTGCTTGAGAAAGAATACCTAAACCTAGATATTTTCTAATCACTGCCTCTGCCCCACTTATTGTAGCTCCTAAAAAAGAACCTCCCACCAACCCCAAAGTTCTACATACTATATAAACCACACCCAGAATCCCCATTACTGATAAAAGTCTAAGCTGAAGATGGGCACCTGCTACTACAAAGAATATAACGTAAATAGGAATGCTAATGCGATTGAGGATATCCATGGTTCTTCGGCTAAGAAATAGAAAAATATTAGAAAAGAACATCCCTAACACCAAATTAGTGAGAATTAAATAAAAATGAAAATATTTAGCTAAACCAGTAACAATAAGAATTACTCCTAAACATACAGTAAGAAGCTCCGTCTCTTTCCCCAATCTCTTTGCTAAATAGCCGAAAGTAACTCCAGCTATACCTCCTAACGATATTGCTCCTATTATTTCTACAAATGGTCCCTTTAGCAAGCCAAGAAAAGAAAAGTTTTGACCCGTAAGAAATACTTTAGCCAAGCTTGCAGCAAAAACATAAATAATAATAGCCAAACCATCATCTAAACCTACTACTGCATAAAGAGCGTTAGTAAGGGGACCTTTTGCTTTATACTCTTGTAGCACTATCGCTGTACCTGCAGGAGCGGATGCAGGAGCCATTGCTCCAAAGATTAAAGCTATATAGAGCTTCCTTGTTAAAAGATAAACTCCTAAAGCTACTAATAAAAAGGCGCCAAATGACTCACTGAATATAATAGTAATTATACTTCTACCCATTTTCTTTAAAGTGGAAAGGCGAAGCTCATTACCGATCACGAATGCCACCAATGCTAGAGCCATGTCGTTAAATACTCCTAAGTTATTGAGGAGATTTAAGTTGAGGATGTTTAGAAAAGAAGGTCCTAAGATTAGCCCCCCTATTAAGTAACCAACAACTGCAGGGAACTTTACACGGTGGGATACTTTACCTCCCAAGAAACCAACAAGGAGAGCCAACCCAACAAAGAATAAAACATCCATTAATTAGGATTATCTTTCAACCTTTTCGAACTCCTCTATAATCTCCTCAGGCGATTTGGCTTTAAGGAGACTTTCACGAAAAGTCTCTTTCTGAAGAAGGCGGGTAAGGTGAGCTAAAATTTTAAGATAATCATTTATTCCTTCCTCTTTAGGTGTACCCATCAAGAATATCAACTTTACTGGCTTATTATCCAGAGCATTAAAGTCTATCCCTTCCCTAGAACGCCCAAAAGCAATGACAAAATTCTTTACATTATCACTACGGGCGTGAGGAATAGCAACTTGGCTACCAATAGCTGTAGTAGCCAGTGCTTCTCTATCAAAGATATCTTTAACGAAACTTTCAAAATCTATTATCTCAGGAGCATCTTTTATAAGGTTGGCTACCTCTTTTATCGCTTCTTCTTTAGTTTGCGCTTCTAAATTCATAATCATTCTTTCTTTTTTTAAAAAACTAGCCACTTTCATATTTGTCTCCTCCTTTCTTGTAGGCAAAAACTCTCAAAACTCCAAAAGTTTGATGGAAAAAGAGAAAGTAAGATTTTTTTGTCAAATAAATTAAATAAATTTTATCTCTGAGAAACATTTTTGTCAAATAAATAGAGAAATCACTTTAAAGAAATTTTCCTGTTATAGAAAAAAACAAAAGACCCTAAGGGAACTGATAAATATTTAGATACAGGAGGACATTTAACTTGAAAAAGGTAAAAAGTGTCTTTTCTAGAAGTAAAAGACTCAAAATTACCCTGCCCTTTAGCAATAATTAAATCTGCCCTTTTATACACCCTCTTAAAATTAGAAGAGGTTTTATCTAAAATAACTCCTGGATAGTCACAACCGGTAGAAATTACTTTAGCGAAGTTATCAATTCCTGCTTTATAGGCATCACTTAACTGAGCATCATTAATAATAGGGGAGGAGCGAGTAGCATAAAATAAATTTAAAGAAGACCTAAACTCCTTTATCTCTTTTAAAAAAATTCTATCAAAAAAAGTCTCTCCTACATTGTCCGCTAGAATTAATACTGTTTTTGATTTCCTTAATTTTTGCCTAAAAACTTTAAAGTGATTAATTTTGAAGTAAACTCCTCTGACCTTTCTTTTTAAAAGAACTAAATTAGGAAATTCTCCTCTTCCAAAATCAATAGCATTTCCTAGACAACTTAGTTTGGCAGAGAAATAAAGCGGAAACCTATTTCTATCCACAAACGCTTCTAATTCCTTCACTATACTTTTTATGCTACACTCAATTTTATTTTTTTCCTTTTTTAAAGGATCTTTTATTTTTGAAATTTGAGAAAACCTTTTATAAATATATCTTCCAAAGACAACCGGAGGGTTATTAAAATCGTAGGTAAGCAATCTTTTGGTAATATCCCTTAAGAACTTCTCCTTTTTAGAAAGGGGGAGTTTGCAAAGATCACTTAAAAACTCTCCTTGTCTAAAGAAACAACTCACGCATAAAAAAGAAGTTTTCATCAGTAATTATTATAAACTTACTCCTACTAATAATAGGAATTGGCCACCTTAAGAAAGGAAAAACTCAAAAGTATTAAATTTATCTTATTCCTGTAGTAGTTATTGCTAATCTATCTAACTGCTCTAATAACTCTTTCTCTAAGGAAACGCCAAATCGTTTTATTTTCACGGTATTAACTTTTCTATAAATGGTAACGTAAAAATAATTGTTGTCAATAAAAAATTACTAAAAAACTCTTGACAAAAAAGGGGGGTTATAAATAATCTTCTTAAGACTTATGGGAAGACCCAAAAAAGAACTTAGAAAACTTCATCGCAAGAAGCTAAAAAAAGCTAAGGAGAAACTAAAAGCTTATCTCCGAGGGGAGATTTCTTATTCCGAGCTAACCCAACGAGCAAAAAGAATCTTGGAAAAGAGAAAAAAACAAGAGAAAAAACCAACTTAATTAGCCAAAGTTATAGTGCTTCTTAACTCTCTTTTTTATATTCCACTTACACTTTAAACCTTGAGGAAATATAACTAGATTGCCCTTTTTTACAATTACTTTCCTACCCTCAGGAAGCTCCACCTCTACTTCTCCTTCTAAGAAGTAGCAAGTTTCCTTTTCATCATAGGACCAATCAAATACACTCTCTTCTTTCTCCCAAATTGGCCACTCCTTTACTCCTAACTCTTTCAACTCTTCAGCGCTAGGTATTCTTACCTCAATCTCCATCTTCTTCCCCCCTTCCTAAAAATAGTGGCGGGAAGCGGATTTGAACCGCTGACACAACGGGTATGAGCCGTTTGCTCTACCAAGCTGAGCTATCCCGCCAGAGCAATTAAATTTTAAAAACTATTCTTTAATAAGTCAAACTATTTTTGATCTTTCAAATATTTCTCTATAAATCTTCTTACTGTAAAAGCATATTCCTTGTAGTGAAGAAAGACAGCCTCATTATGAGAACCATCTAAAACATAGAACTCCTTAGGAGGTAAAGCCTGTGCAAAAAGTCTCTCTCCATACTTAAAAGGGATTATCTCATCATCTTTACTATGGATAATCAACTTAGGAATAGTAACCTCCTTAATTTTAGAAAGAGCATCAAATCTCACTCCCAGAATATACTTCAAAAAGAATCGAGGAAGGAAAGGAAAAAGTTGTTTGCCCATATCTAAAGCAGAGGTAAAGGCGCTATCAGAAATAAGCAAACCATTTTTTACCTGGAAGGCTAAATTAATTGCTACATTAGCTCCGATAGATTTTCCATAAATTACTATCCTTTGAGGGGGAACTTCCTTTTCTTGGAGGAGATACTTATAACTAGATAAAGCATCCTCATAGAGACCTCTCTCTGAAGGCTTTCCTTGGCTTCTTCCATACCCTCGATAGTCAAAAATAAAAACGCTAAGGCCAACATTATGGAACATTTTTATTATATCAACTCTATGACTAATGTTGCCTGCGTTTCCATGACAAAACAGAAGTGTAGCTAAAGGCTTCTCCGCCTCAATGAACCAGGCATTTAATTTTACTCCGTCTCCAGTTAAAAGGTATATTTCTTGGTAATCCAATCCATCACTTTTAGGGGTAGTTATTATCTCAGAGGTAGGATAGTAAATTCCTTTTTTTTCAAAGTATTTTACATATAGTAAGAAAAAAAGGGCTAGAAGGGAAAAAAGGATTAAGGCTTGGAAGATAAATTTTTGAAAAACGGTAGCTATCACTATCCTCTACCTTTATCTTAAACTTTATTTTTATATCTTCAAGGAAAATATTGCTCACTCACTTAAAAAACTTTAAA
>QNCE01000044.1 GCA_003644405.1 Candidatus Omnitrophota bacterium
CCCAAATACTATTTTGATCTAAAACTAGCATTAAAGAGTTACCAAAAAAATGATACACCTTTTACCCCTGCAGTTTCTCTCATTTTAGGGTTAGAGGCCTCTTTAGATTTCATAAGAAAGGAAGGTATTTATAACCGATGGGAGAAGTTTTCTAAATTAGCGAAAGCCACCCGAGAGGCATTAAAGGCTATGGGATTAAAACTTTTTTCTTTTAGACCTTCTAACTCTGTTACCGCTGTTTGGGCGCCTCCTTCTATTAAATCATCTCAATTAGTTAGTAAGTTAAGAAAAGAGTATGGGATAAGTATTGCTGGGGGACAAGCAGAATTTAAAGATAAAATTTTTAGAATTGCTCACATGGGAGCTATTGAGGAGGGCGATTTAGTTATTGGTTTTTACTTTTTGGAAAGAGCGCTGAAAGAATTGGGTTATAATTTAAAGCTTGGTTCCCCAATTGTTAAATTGGAGGAGGTTCTCTATGCCTAAGATTCTAATTTCTGATAAGTTGGCTGAGGAAGGAATAAGAATTTTAAAAGATGCAGGTTTTGTTGTGGATTGTAAATATAAGTTGGACAAAGAGGAACTTAAAAAGGTAATTAAAGAATATGATGCCATTATAGTAAGAAGTCAGACTAAGTTAACCAAAGATATTATAGAGGAGGCAGACAATTTAAAATTCATTGGACGAGCAGGTGTAGGAATAGATAATGTAGATTTAGAGATGGCAACAAAAAAGGGAATAATTGTGATGAACGCTCCTGGGGGTAATACTGTCTCTACATGTGAACATACGTTTGCATTAATTCTTTCTTTGGCAAGGAGAATTCCTTATGCTCATAGCTCTTTAAAGAAAAAAGAGTGGGATCGTTCCCGCTTTAGGGGAGTGGAGCTTCAATCCAAGATATTAGGAATAATTGGCTTAGGAAGAATTGGCAAAGAGGTGGCAAAAAGAGGTATTGCCTTTGGTATGGAGGTTTTAGCTTATGATCCTTTCATTTCTTCCGAGGTAGCTGATTCTTTGGGTGTAAAACTCATAGATCTAAAGGAACTACTGCAGAAGGCAGACTTTATTACCATTCATACTCCTCTTACTGAGGAGACAAAAAATCTTATCTCTTTCGATGAGTTCAATCTTACGAAACCCACCGCATATCTTGTAAACTGTGCTCGAGGAGGTATTGTTGATGAAGAAGCTTTATATGATGCATTATCTAAGGGAAAAATAGCTGGTGCTGCTTTAGATGTATTCGCTAAAGAGCCACCTTTAGATTCAAAACTTTTACAATTGGAGAATATAGTAGTTACTCCTCACTTAGGGGCATCTACAGAGGAAGCTCAGGTCAATGTAGCTATAGAGATAGCTAACTGTCTTAAAGATGCTTTCTTAGGAAAAGCTATAAAGAATGCGGTGAATTATATTCAACTAGATACCGAAACTTATCGAAAAATAAAGCCCTATATGGAACTAACAGAATTAATGGGGAAATTTATTTCTCAACTTCTTCAGGGAAGACCCAAATCTTTAATATTGAGTTATATTGGAGATATAGCTTCTTTTAAGGTTGATCCCTTGAGTATGAGTTTTACCAAGGGATTTCTTTCTCATGTTCTAGAGGAGGAAGTTAATTTAGTTAATGCTTTAGAAGTAGCTAGAGAAAGAGGGATAAAAGTAGAACAAACTAAAATTCCTCAAGAGGAGGAGTACGTTAATTTAGTAAGAGCAAAGATCGTTACCGATGAAGGAGATAAAGTTTTGGAAGGTACACTATTTTCCAACAGAGAACCTCGTTTTGTGAAGATGGATGAGTTTTATATAGAAATTACACCTTCTTCTTATATGATGGTGGTATTTAATTGGGATAAACCTGGCGTAGTAGGTACTCTAGGTACCGTTTTAGGCAAACATAACATAAATATTGCAGGGATGAGTTTGGGTAGACGTGCTCCGCAGGATATAGCAGTTACAGTATTGAATATTGATAGTTTACCTTCTTCTAGAGTAGTAAAGGAAATCACTTCTAATCCTAACATTGTGAGTTTGAAAATTATCAAGTTATAGAAATATGCGAGCGCTTTTGATTTTTTTGTTTTCTATTCTTTGTCCTTTCTTTCTTTATGCAGAGAAGATAACTGTTCTCTATACAGGAAATACTTATGCTACTATTTATCCTCCTGGAGACTCTCCTGCTAGCGTGGGAGGTGGTATAACTCGCCGTGCTTTTTTGATAAAGAAGTTGCGTCAGCTGGAAAAAAATATTCTTCTTTTAGATGCAGGAAACTTTAGTGCAGGTTCGCCATTGGATGAGCATAGTATGACTCCTGCTTTAGATAAGAGAAGAACTCAAGTTTACCTCAAAGCAATGGAAAAGATAAATTACGATGCGGTTCTTTTAGGTGAGGGAGAGTTTGCCTTTGGGCCTGAAAATCTAAAAAATATCTTAGCTACCTACCGTATAAACTTCATTTCTTCTAATCTAAAATTTCCTAAAGTAAGACCCTACTTACTTAAGAAAGTTGGAAAGATAAAGGTTGCAATTTTAGGATTAACTTATTTTTCTGATGCCCCAAGTGTCAGACTCTTGCCCTATCAAAAAGTTTTAAGGAAACTTATCTCTCGCCTCAAAAGAAAGGTAGATTTGTTCCTGCTTCTTTCTAATATGCCGGAAGACATAAACAAAGAGATAGTTAATCGCTTTCCTCAGATAAAGGTTATTATCTCAACAGGGCATACTATCTCCACCACCCCCTATCAACGCCAGAAAGATACTATTATTTTAAGACCTTCGTATCAAGGTAAGGATTTAAGAATAGCCGAGCTAACCTTAAAAGAGGGTAACATAGAAAATTTTAATTTTCGTATAGAAAGATTACCTTTGGATTTAAAGGAAGATGCTGAGATAAAAGATATTATTCCTCAATGCTTTGCTTCTTTTGACTGCGGTTACAAAGAGGGTGTCCAATTTCAATGTGTCAATCCCGGGACTCTCAAAGCTTACTGTAAAGAAGTTAAGAGACAAAGCATAGAAGTAGTCTTGGTTACTGATTTTAATTGTCCTTTATGTGCTTATGATTTTACCGAAGCATTTTTAAATAAAAATTTAGGAACAATTCGCTTAGAGAAGATTAACTATCAAGACCAGAGGGGGAAAATACTAGTGAAAAAGTATAACATTTCCACTCTACCTGCTTTTATTTTCCCTAAAGAGATTGAGAAACACAATAGATTTTCTCAATTCTCCAAATTTTTAGATAAAAAAGGCGACGCTTATCTTTTAAAGACGCCCTTTTCCGGTATTTTTCTCTTCTTAGGAAGAAAACCAATCCTTAAACGAATTGATCTATTTGCTAATTTATATGATGAGGGTTTAGGAAAAATTGTAGAAGAACTTAGAACACTGGCGGAGAAAAGAAATTTTTCTTTAAATTTCCATCCTATAGTTTTTAAGGAGAAGAACAATTTTATAGCTAAAGGAGGTTTAGCTGAATTGGAAGAAATAGAAAGACTAATAGCACTAAAGATTCTCTATCCTGAGAAGTTCTGGTTTTATCTTACTAAGCGGTTAAAAAATATTGAAAGCAGTTGGTGGCCATCTATTTTGGACAAGTTAGGTATAGATTATAAAAAGATCAAAGATTTTATAAAGACTGAGGAGGAAACTTCATTTTTAGAGAGAGAATTTGAATTCCAAAAAGACCTAGGGGTAAACAGAGGTATAACTATTTTGGTAGATAATAAATATATCTTTGGAATTCACCAAGTGAATAAAGAGGATTTAGATAAACTTATAAATTATGTAGAGGAGAGTATTTGTTTTCAGTAACAAGGAGGGGCTATGGGTAAAATTTACATAATAGATGTGACAAATCGTGATGGCGTGCAAACTTCCCGTATCTGTTTATCTAAATTACAAAAGACTATGCTTAATCTCTACCTTGACCAGATGGGAATATTTCAAAGTGAATTTGGTTTTCCTACTACTAATCATGAAAAAAATTACCTTAACGCTAACTTAAAGCTTCAAAAATTAAAAGCTATAAAACGACTAAGACTTTCAGGATGGGTACGTGCAATAAAAGAGGATGTAGAGTTAGCGTTTAAAAATGTTTCTAAATTACAGCACTTAAACGTTTCTATATCCACTTCTGATCAAATGATTAAGCATAAGTTTCGAGGAAAATTAGACTACGAGGGAGTAATAAAAAGTATGGTTGAGGCGGTAAAGACAGCCAAGAAGTTAGGAGCTATAACAGTAGGAGTAAATGCTGAAGATGCATCCCGTTCTCGGTTGGATTATTTAATGGAGTTTCTTTTAGCCGCTAAGGAAGCAGGGGCAGATCGTTTTCGCTACTGTGATACCTTAGGTTTTGATACTCCCTTCACTATTTATGAGAGGATAACTAAAATCCTTGATGAGGTAAAAATACCTATTGAACTCCATTGCCATAATGATTTAGGGTTAGCTGTAGCTAGTTCTATTGCTGGGGCAAAGGCAGCTCTGGATAGTGGAGTAGATGCTTATATTAACACCTGTGTTAATGGAGTAGGAGAAAGAGCGGGAAATGCAGACCTGGTAAGTGTGATTTTGGCAATAAAGTATGGAAGTGGTATGGCAGAGTATACACTCGATGAACATATTAATCTTAAACTTGCTTGGCGGATATGTAAATACGCCTCTTATGCCTTCGGCATTCCTATTCCTATTAACCATCCAGGAGTAGGAGCTAATGCCTTTGCTCATGAGTCAGGTATTCATGCTGATGGAGCTTTAAAGGATCGGAGGAATTATGAACTTTACGACTACGAGGAGTTAGGGAGAGGAGAGCCAGAGATAATTGAGACTGGTAGGAATATTACTGTAGGAGAGTACTCTGGAATAAGAGGTTTTAGAAATGTATATGAGAAATTAGAGATAAGATTTAGTGATGAAAAAGAAGCAAGAAAAGTACTGGAGTTAGTACGCTATGGTAATGTTCATAATCAAAAGCCTTTAGTTGAAGATGAGCTAAAGTTTATTGCTCATTATCCGGAAATCGCTAAGACCATTTTCACTATGGAGCCGCCGGTTTAATTGTGGGAGATATGAATTTAGTGGTAGTAGGACTTCAATGGGGAGATGAAGGTAAGGGCAAGATTATTGACTATTTCGCCCGTAATGCCGATATTATCGTGAGATTTCAAGGAGGGAATAACGCTGGTCATACGGTGGTAATAAATAGTAAGAAAGTTATTTTTCATCTTATTCCTTCAGGAATTTTAAGAAAAGGCAAAATTTGTGCTATAGGAAATGGAGTGGTAATTGACCCTAAGGTTTTAGTAGAGGAGATAGAAGTTTTGAAAAAAGAAGGTATAGGGGTAACCTCTGATAACCTAAAAATTTCTTTCCTTTCGCACATAATTATGCCTTATCATAGAATAATCGATTCTCTAAGAGAGAAGAGAAGAATTCAGAAGATAGGAACTACCAAAAGAGGCATTGGTCCATGTTATTCTGACAAAATTGCCCGTTGTGGCATAAGGGTGATAGACTTAATCGATCCTGGAAAATTTTCTTTAAAGCTTAGAGACAATCTTCGAGAAAAGAACGCTCTATTTAGGAAAGTTTACAACTTTAAAGGATTTTCTTTTAAAAAGATATATCAAGAGTACTCTTACTATGGCGAAGTATTAAAGAATTTTGCTTGCGATTTAGTAGAATTCTTTTACCGAATGAGAAAGAAAAGATTTCTCTTTGAAGGAGCCCAGGGAACTTTTTTAGATGTAGACTTTGGTACCTATCCTTTTGTAACCTCTTCTTCTACTCTCTGGGCAAATTCTTTGGTAGGAAGTGGGGCTTCGTTCCTAAAAATCCATAAGGTTTTGGGAGTAGCTAAAGCTTATACTACTCGAGTAGGTGAAGGGCCTTTTCCTACTGAAGTTAAAGGAAAGATGGAAAATTATTTTCGAAAATGGGGAAAGGAGTTTGGGGCTACCACTAATCGACCACGTCGTTGTGGATGGTTAGATTTAGTTCTCCTTAAAAGGGCAGTTAAATTGAATAACGTAACGGAGATAGTTATCACCAAATTAGATGTTTTAGATAAAGTAAAGGAAATAAAAGTTTGCGTAGGGTACAGAAAAGGTAAAAGAAAATTAGATGCTTTCCCTTCTGACTTAGAGGAAATTTCTCCCATATACGCAAAAGTTAAAGGATGGCAGAAATCTATAACTTCCCTAAGAGATTATCGCCTTCTTCCATTGTCTGCCAAGAAGTACCTTGAGATGATAGAAAATTATGTGAAGAGAAAGATTACCTTTGTCTCTGTAGGAGAAGCTAGAGAAGCGGTGATTAAAAAAAGGCAGTCGTAGATTTCTAAATTTTTATTTTTGGAATATTTGAATGCTCTAGCGAGGAGTATTTAATACCTTGACAAATTTAGCGGTTATGATATTCTTAAACTAAAAATATAAAATAGGAGGACTATATGGATAAATTTAAATTAATAATGATTTTACTATTGGCCACATTCTTTTTTAGCGGATGTGCAGTAGTCCTTCAGAAAGGAAGGCGTTCAGATATTGAGCGGATTCGTGCCTTAGAAGAGGAGTTAACCCACCTAAAAAGGACTAAAGATATTCTTGAGGAGAGATTAGCTCAGGAGATAAAAGATAAACAGGTACGTTTGAAAATGGAGAAGAAAGGGCTAGTAGTTACTTTCGTTGCTGAAGTTCTCTTTGATCCAGGAAAAGCAGAGTTAAAAAAAGAGAGTTTTCCCATATTAGATAAAGTAGCCCGGGTATTGAAAGAAGAAGTTCCTCAGCATCACATAAGTATAGAAGGTCATACCGATAATCAACCTATCAGGTATTCTCCTTGGAAGTCTAATTGGGAACTTTCCGCCCACCGTGCTTTAAGTGTACTTCATTATTTGAAGAAAGAAGGAGTGTCTCCTCAAAGGATGTCTGTTTCTGGGTTTGGAGAGTATAAACCGGTAGCTTCTAATGCTACTGCTGAAGGAAGAGCTCTAAATAGAAGGGTGGAAATTGTAATTGTACCTATTAAGATAGAGAAGATTAAAAAACCTTTATCAACCTCTATTTCTAAAGAAGAACTTCCTCAAATAGAGGGAGAAGTACCTCTAGAGGAGGAGCTTAAATGAGGAATCAATCTCTTTTCCTCAGTATACTTTTGGGGATAATTGTTATTCTAGTAATTGCAGGTATCTCTCTATCGGTAAGACTTAATACCCTCTCTAAAAGTTATCAAAGTGCTATTTCTCAAAATATGGAGGTAGAGAAGAAGAATGAAAGTTTGAAAGAGGAGAAGAAGACTCTTTTAGAAGAGATAGAAAAATTGAAGAAAGACTTAACTATATTTCAAGATAAGGTAGAGAAATTAGAGATAGCTAATAAGAACTTAAAGGAAGAACTAGAAAAGACAAAAAAACTAAAAGATAAGTTAGAAGAAAGTTTAGAAGAAGAGCTCATGAGAAAAGAGCCTAAAAAGTAAAAGGAGGAAAGTTAAATTTTTTTCAAAGAAAAAAGGGGCTAAAAGCCCCTTTAATTTTTAATTTCCTATGAAGATTCCTACGCATATTGCAGTGATAATGGATGGTAATGGTCGATGGGCAAAAAGAAGGAATTTGTCCCGTACTTTCGGTCATAAGAAAGGAATAGAAAGGGTAGAGGATCTAGTAAAGAATGCTAAAGAGATAGGAATAAAGATTGTTACTCTATTTGCTTTCTCTACAGAAAATTGGTCGCGTCCTAAGCAAGAGATAGATATGTTGTTTTCTTATCTTAAAGAATTCCTTGTTACTAAGAAAGAGAAACTTAATCAGGAGGGTATAAAAGTAAATTTCATTGGAAGAAGAGATCGCTTAGATAGTAAACTTTTAGAGGAGATAAGAAAAGTAGAAGAGTTAACTCAAAACAATCAAGATTTAATTTTAAATATTGCTTTAGACTATGGAGGCAGATGGGATATTTTAGATGGAGCTAAAAGATTAGCTCAAGCTTTTTCTAAAAAGGAAGTTTCTCTGCAAAATATAGGAGAGGAGGAATTTTCTAACTACCTGGCTCTAAAAGGGATACCTGAGCCAGATCTTCTTATAAGAACTTCCGGGGAGATGCGTATAAGTAATTTTCTTCTCTGGCAACTCGCCTATACCGAACTATACTTTACTTCCTGCTTCTGGCCAGATTTTGATAAAGAAGAGCTTATAAAAGCAGTGGAAGATTACTCTCGAAGAGAGAGACGGTTTGGAGGTATTTCTTCTAAAGGAGATTAATTTTTGTATTATATGGAAAGAAGGATTATTACTTCTCTGGTTCTTATAGGGATAACTGTTGCTGCGGTATTCTTCTATCCTATATGCGGAGTAGTTGTGAGCGCTTTTATCGCTATAGGATTATTAGAGTTTTTTAATATGGTAGAGACTAAGGGAGTTAAACTTTTTAAATTTTTTGGCCTCTTGGTAGGAATATTTATTCCTGTATCTATCTACTTTAGGTTTTCTATTGGTGAAGGATGGCAGTTTCTATTTGTAGTTGCGGGGTTATTTTTGCTTTTCCTCTTAGAACTTACTAAGAAGGAGAATTACCAACCTATATTTTCTATTTCTGCTACTGTCTTTGGTATTCTCTATATCTCCTGGTGTTTTAGTTTTCTTATTAGGGTAAGACAACTTCCTGGGGGGATAGCTTTAGCAGGTTTTTTGCTAGCAGTCACTAAATCTTCGGATATTGGAGCATATCTTTTTGGTAGACGCTGGGGAAAAACTCCTCTTATTAAGAGAATTAGCCCTCAGAAATCTCTGGAAGGAGCTTTAGGGGGATTTGTATTCTCTTTAGGTGTAGGAGCATTTTTTTCCTTCTTTGTAAAAGATACTCTCTTCTTTTCAGAAAAGATATTTATTACTGCAGTATTAGCTATTATTGCTCAGTTGGGAGATTTATTTGAGTCTCTCCTGAAAAGAGATTGTGGGGTAAAGGATTCAGGAAATATTTTTCCAGGAATGGGAGGAGTTTTAGATGTTATTGATAGTATAATTTTTACTGCCCCCACTTTCTATCTTTATCTTACTATGGTCAGATGAAAAAAGTGATAATTTTCGGTTCTACAGGTTCAATTGGTAGAAGTGCTTTAGATGTAATAAGAAGGAGTGGTAGTAATTTTCGAGTAAAAGGACTTTGTACCTACAGAAACATTAAACTTCTTAAAAAGCAGATTCAAGAGTTTAAGCCAAGTTATGTATGTGTAGTAGATGAAAAGTCCGCAAAAGAGTTGAAAGGAATAGTTAAGTCTTACACAAAGGTTTTTTTTGGGGAAAGTGGATTAAAGGATTTTTCTTCTCTTACTTCAGACATTGCAGTTATGGGAATTTCAGGGGTTGCTTCTCTTCTTCCTCTTTTTACACACATTAAGTATACCAAGAGAATAGCTTTAGCTAGTAAGGAACCCATGGTAGTGGGAGCAAAATTGATTAAGAGAGAAGCCAAAGCCAATCATACTGAGATTATTCCTATAGATAGTGAGATTAATTCTCTATATCAAATTTTAAAATTTGTGAGGAGAAAAGATATAAGGAGAGTTTATCTTACTGCTTCTGGGGGCCCCCTTTTCAACGTAAAAAAGACCTCTTGTCTTAAGAAGTTGAAAGCTAAAGATGTACTTCGTCATCCTACCTGGCAGATGGGTAGACGTATTACTATAGATAGTGCTACTTTAGTAAATAAAGGCTTTGAGGTTATAGAGACTCATGAATTTTTTAGTATCCCTTACGACTTGATAGATATAGTTATCCA
>QNCE01000045.1 GCA_003644405.1 Candidatus Omnitrophota bacterium
GTAGGAGATTTTTATCTTATGAAAGAGATGGGTGTAAATTGCCTAAGACTTTATCATCAACCTTTTAAATTGAATAAAGAATTATTGAGAGACCTCTATAATAGCTATGGTATCTATGTGGCGATAGGAGATTTTTTAGGAAAATACGCCTTAGGAAGCGGAGCTAGTTGGGAGGAAGGTACCGATTACGATAATCCTATTCATCAAGAAAATATGCTTAATAGTGTAAGAGAAATGGTAGAAGAGTTTAAAGATGAACCTTATGTACTGTTGTGGATTTTAGGTAATGAGAATGTTTACGGGATTGCCTGTAATGCTGATAAAAAACCTGCTAATTTCTTTAGATTTGCCAATCGTGCAGCAAAATTAATCAAATCCTTAGATCCCTTTCAAAGACCAGTAGCTATTGCCTCAGGAGATGTTCTTTATTTACATTTTTTCGCTAAGGAATGCCCAGATATTGATATCTTTGGCACTAACGCTTACCGTGGTAAGTATGGATTTTTAGATTTATGGGAAGAAGTAAAAACCCTTGTTGATAAGCCTGTAGTAATAACTGAATACGGAGCGCCTTCTTATAGTGCCGACTATACTCAAGAGGAAGCAGAAGAGTATCAAGCATTATATCATAAGAATGCTTGGTTAGATATCTATGAAAATCGTGCTGGATATGGTCAGGGAAATAGTTTAGGAGGCTTTGTCTTTGAGTGGGTTGATGAGTGGTGGAAGGCTTACGAGCCTGGTTACCATGATAAGAAAGGATTATTTGCAGGTCCTTTCTTAGATGGATATATGCATGAGGAGTGGTTGGGAGTGTGTAGTCAAGGAGATGGTAAGCACTCTCCTTTTTTAAGACAATTAAAAAAAGCTTATTTTACCTACCAGAAGTTTTGGAAAAAGTAGAAAACAAAAGTTAGCTAAATTACCCTTGAAAACGTTTACAAAAAAAAGGTATAATATAGAAACTATCAAGGAGGTGAATGATGAAAGGTATAGGGAAAATTGTAGTAGCTATTTTTATCTTAGGGAGTTTAAGCTTTTTGGGGTACAGTCAAGAAAACATTTTCTATATTTATCAAGATAAAAATTCACCCTCTAACCATTTTATTCCCAGTGGGTGGATGGGCGATTATGGAGATTTAAAGTTTAATGACCAATCTACCGAGGAAGTAGCTTCTGGTTCCACATCCATTAAGATAACTTATACTGCCAAAAAATCTCAAGGTCAGGGTTGGGCAGGAATTTATTGGCAATCTTCTGCGAATAACTGGGGTTTTCGTCAAAGTGGGTATGACCTTACAGGATTTAACAAATTAGTGTTTAAAGCTAAAGGCAAAGAAGGGGGAGAGGTAATTACTAAGGTAAAAGTAGGAGGGATTGCAAGAGATCCTCAAGGTAACCTTTTACCTTATCCTGATACGGTAGATAAAGAATATGGACCCATAAAACTAACTAACCAGTGGCAAGAGTTTTATATTAATTTAGTAGGAGAAGACCTTTCCTATGTAAACGGAGGATTTTGTATTGTGTTTAATGCTGATCAGGCTCAAAAAGAACAAACTATCTACCTCGATGATATATACTTTACTTCCGATACCACCCTTAAAAAAGAAGAGGTAAAGACGATTTTCCCTTTTTATGTCTATGCTGATAGTAGTTCTTTAGATAATCACTTTGTGCCCAGTGGATGGATGCCTGCTACCGCTGCACAAGATCTAAAGATGTATATTAACTGGAAAGAATCACCGTTGAGTGGAGATTCTTGTATTCGTATAGAGTATACTAACAAATCGGGGACACGCTGGGCAGGTATCTATTGGCAAAATCCTCCTAACAACTGGGGGACTATTCCCAATGCAGGATTTGACTTAAGAGGAGCAACTAAACTTACCTTCTGGGCTAGAGGAGAGCGAGGAGGAGAGATAATCAATGAGTTTAAAGTAGGAGGGATATCCAGCGGAGACTATCCTGACTCTGACAGCGCCTCTATCGGTCCTATTCAGCTTACTAAGGAGTGGAAAAAATACGAAATTGACTTAAGAGGTAAGGATTTATCTTACATAATAGGAGGGTTTTGTTGGGCAACCAATATAGATGTAAATGATCCTAACGGGATTATTTTCTACCTTGATGAAATAAAGTATGAAGAATAAGGATATTCTTTTTAAGGCAGCTATAATTTTTAGCTGCCTTATTTTTTCCCCTCTAATTATCAGTGCCAAAGTTACTATCCAAAAAAATTCTCAAGGAGGATATCAACTCTACGTAGACAAAAGACCTTTCCTTATAAAAGGAGTAATCTACAATCCTACTCCTGTATGTAGTGGCTACGATTATGTTTTTTTAAATGACCCCAAGAAACCTTGGCTTGTTGATGGTAAATTAATGAAGGAGATGGGGGTAAATGTAGTAAGGATATACTCTTGTTCTTCTGCTCAGTGGGGTAAAATTAAAGAGTTTATAAGGGATATGTATAATAATTTTGGCATCTACACTATCGTAAGTGACTGGATAGGATTGTGGGATAAACCTTCTCCTAATTATGCTGATAGGGAATCTCGAGAAAGAATAAAAATGAATATTCTTAAGATAGTAAAGGCCTTAAAAGACGAAGAAGGACTTCTTATGTGGATTTTAGGGAATGAAAATAATTACACTTTTTCAGGAAAAATTGCTTTTTGGACTTCTCCTGAGATAGAAAAAATTCCTGATCTTTATAAAAGGGTATTAAAGAGAGCAGAAATTTATTATTCCTTTGTTGATGAGTTAGCTAAGGAGATTAAAAAGATAGACTCCAATCATCCTGTAGCTTTAGGTAATGGAGAAGTGAGTACTTTGGATGTAGCTTCTCGGGTATGCAAAAACATTGATACTTTGGCTATCATTTCTTATCGAGGCAAACGTTTTGGTAATCTTTTTGAGAATATAAGGTATGCTTTTGATAAACCTATTCTAATTTCGGAGTTTGGTTGCGACTCTTACGATGCTTACCAGAATAGGGAAGCCGAAGATATCCAAGCTGAGTATATACAACTACAATGGAAATCTATATTTGAAAATACTATTTTTTGCGGAAATAAACGAGGCAATTGTATAGGAGGAACTCTATTTGAGTGGAGTGACGAATGGTGGAAGTATAATGAAGGATATACTCCTGACTGGTGTATCCATAATCCTGAAGCGGGCTGGTCTAACGGTTCCTACTATTTTGATATAAAAGCTAAGGACAATTTAAATATGAATGAGGAGTGGTTCGGGATAGTAAAACTTCTTGAAGAGAAAGATGAGAAAGGATTAAATAGGCGAGTTCCTAAAAAAGTTTACTATATTCTTAAAGATATTTGGACCAAGCCTTTTTATCCCCCCCCTTCCTAACTTTTCTTATTTATCCTTACTAATAGAAAAATTTCTCTTAAAAGATTGGTTATAGAGAAAAATATATTTATAAATGAGGTTTCTCTTGACATTTGCCTTTTTGAAGGTAAAATTCTATTAATTTTATAGAATTTATAGAAAGAGAAAGAATGAAGGTATCTACTAAAGCTCGTTACGGTTTAAGGGCAGTAATGGAGTTAGGTTTAAACTACACCAAAGGACCTCTCCTTCTAAAAGAGATAGCAAAGAGACAGGAGATTTCTTTAAAATATCTTGATCATATCTTTTCTTTACTAAAAAAGATAGGAATAGTAAAAAGTGTAGGTAAAGGTAAGGGTTACATTCTCAGTAGACCTCCTTCTCAGATAAGGATTTGGGAAATAATAGAAGTGTTGGAGGAGACTAACCTTTTAGATTGCTTAACTACCCCTAACTTGTGCAAAAGAGCGCAATTTTGTGCTGCAAGGAATTTATGGAGTAACCTAGCTGGTAGTTTAAGAAAGAGTTTAGAGAATATCTCCTTAGAAGATTTATTGAGAGAACAAGAGGATATTCTTAAAAGAGAAAATAAAAATGCAATGTACTACATCTAAAATTTTGGGAGGTTGTAATGAAAATAGCTAATAGTGTGATTGAATTAGTAGGTAATACTCCTCTAGTAAGATTGAATAAAATAGCTAAGAGTTTGGAAGTAGATTTGATAGCTAAGTTAGAATTTTTTAATCCTCTCTCCAGCGTGAAAGATAGGATTGCTATAGCTATGATTGAGGAGGCAGAGAGAAAGGGAGCAATTGGAGAAGGTACTACTATTATTGAGTCTACCAGTGGCAATACTGGGATTGCCTTAGCTTTTGTATGTGCAGTAAAAGGCTACAGATTAATTATTACTATGCCGGAGTCAATGTCTGAAGAAAGAAGACGTTTACTTAAAGCCCTAGGAGCAGAGGTGGTGCTAACTAAAGCTAGAGAAGGGATGAAAGGAGCGATAAGGAAAGCCGAAGAGCTTTTAAAAGAGATTTCTAATTCTTTCATGCCTCAGCAGTTTAATAACCCGGCTAATCCCCAGATTCATTTTAAAACTACTGGTGAAGAAATCTGGAGGGATACCCAAGGAAGGGTAGATATAATAGTGGCTGGTGTAGGCACAGGAGGAACTATCACAGGAGTTGCTCAACTGATAAAGAAAAGAAAAAAAGAATTTAAAGCGATAGCGGTAGAACCTCAAGATAGTGCTGTTCTTTCTGGAGGACTTCCGGGGCTTCACAAAATTCAAGGGATTGGGGCAGGATTCATCCCTCAGGTTTTAGATTTAGATTTAATTGATGAGGTAGTAACTGTTTCTAACGAAGAAGCTGCTCAGTTAACTAGGCGGTTGGCTAAAGAGGAAGGGATTCTTGCAGGGATATCTAGTGGAGCAGCGGTAGCTGGTGCTTTAAGAATTGCTCAAAGAAAAGAAAATAAAGGGAAATTAATAGTAGTTATACTTCCTGATACAGGAGAAAGATATCTTTCTACATGGGTTTTTAAAGATTAATAAAGTTTTACTATAAAGTAAGTAAAGTTAGATATGGTTAAGAATACTTTATTCACTGATGAAGAAAAACTAAAAGAGGCGATTATAAGGTTGAGGAAGAAAAGAAAAGCTGTGATTTTAGCTCATAATTACCAGATATTCCAAATTCAAGAGGTGGCTGACTTTGTAGGTGATTCTTTAGAGTTAGCAAAAATTTCTGCCAAGGTTGATGCTCCCTTGATAGTCTTTTGCGGGGTTTATTTTATGGGAGAAACTGCCAAGATTCTTTCTCCTCAAAAAAAAGTGCTCATTCCTGTGGCTGGTGCCCGTTGTCCTTTAGCGGATACCATTACTCCTAAAAAACTTTTAGAGTTAAAAAATACCTATTCTGAAGCTTGGGTAGTAAGCTATGTTAATACTTCTGCGGAGATTAAAGCATTGACGGATGTTTGTTGTACTTCCAGTAATGCTATCCAAGTAGTAAAAAATATCCCTGCTAAAAGAGTTATATTTGTTCCTGATGGAAACTTAGGATGGTGGGTTAAAAAAAATGTTCCTCAAAAAGAGATAATTCTCTGGAAAGGTTTTTGTTATGTGCATCAGAACTTTACCTTAGAGGACTTACAGAAGCAAAAAAGTAAATTTCCTCACGCACAAGTATTTGTCCATCCTGAATGTAAGCCAGAGATTTTACAAAACGCTGATTTAATTTTATCTACCTCAGGGATGCTAAGGGAAGCAAAAAAATCATCAGCGAAAGAAATCATTATTGGAACCGAAGAGGGTTTAATTTACAGATTAAAGAAGGAAAATCCTGATAAGAAGTTTTGCCCCTTAAAGAGAGCTGAGTGTGTAGATATGAAAAAGATTACCTTAAAAGAACTTTACTTAGCTTTAAAACATCAAAGATACGCTATAGAGTTACCCCCGGAGATTATTCAAAGAGCTCAGAGTTCTCTTAAGGAAATGATAAAGTACATCTAAATAAATGAAGTGTAGAGTGTGTAAAAGGGATGCTCAGATAAGTTTAAAGAGTTACAATCTAAATCTCTGTTCTAACTGTTTTTTGGAGTTCTTTAGAAAAAGAGTATACACTACTATAAATGAGTTTAAGATGTGTACTCCTAAGGATAGAATTTTAGTTGCTGTCTCAGGCGGAAAAGATAGTTTATCTTTATGGCATATTCTTAGTGATTTGGGATACAGAACCTGCGGGCTTCACATTATCTTAGATATAGGAGAATATTCCCAAAGGTCTTATCAGCAGGTAATAAAATTTGCCCAAACTAAAAGTTTGGAGCTTAGGGTAGTAAGTGTAAGGGATGAGTTCGGTAAAAGTATAAAAGAACTTGCCAAGATAGCTAAGCGTCCTCCTTGTAGAGTCTGTGGGATGGTAAAAAGATACCTAATGAATAGAGAAGCCGAGGCTTTTGACTGTTTGGCTACCGGTCATAATTTAGATGATGAAGCCAGCACTCTCTTAGGAAATCTTCTTAATTGGCAGGAAGGATTTTTAAGTCGGCAGGCTCCAGTTTTGGAAGAAAATTATACTCTAAAGAGAAAAATTAAACCTTTCGCTTTCATTTCTCAAGAAGAAATTACTCTCTATGCCGAACTATGCGGTATAGATTATTTGGAAGAGAGGTGCCCTTTTTCTAGAAGGGCTACTTCTCTTATCTATAAAGGGGTTTTGAATAAAATTGAGGAGGAGATGCCTGCAACTAAGTTAAGATTCTATAAAGGTTTTATTAAGAGAGAGTATTTTAAGGGAGGAAAGAGAGAGGAGCTTTCTCCTTGTAAAAGGTGTGGTTACCTTACAGTAGGAGAAGTTTGTAATTTTTGTAAGTTAAAGGAAAAAGTCTTAGAGAGAAAAAATCTTACTGAAGGAGGGGATGATGTTAGAAGAGATAGCTATCTCAAGGGCAATCATTGATTCTTATTGGAGAAAACTCGGTAAGATTTTAGAGGTGGATGTGGTTATCTGTGGTGCTGGACCTTCCGGGTTAGTTTGCGCAGCTACGTTAGCTAAAAAGAAGAAAAAAGTAGTAGTATTTGAGAAGAAACTTTCTATTGGTGGGGGAATGTGGGCAGGAGGTATGTTTTTTAACGAAATTGTAATTCAAGACTCAGGCAAGAAGATTTTAGAAGAATACAAGGTGAGGGTAAGGAAGTATAAAAAGAACTATTACCTTGCCGATGCCGTTGAATGTGTATGCAGTTTAGGATATCATGTTATTAAAGCAGGAGCAATTATTATTAATGGAGTATCTGTTGAGGATGTTGTGGTAAGAAAGAGTAGGATTTGTGGGGTAGTAATAAACTGGTCAGCAGTTGAGTTAGCAAATTTGCATGTTGACCCTTTAGCGGTAAAAGCTAAATTTGTTGTAGATGCTACAGGACACTCTTCAGATGTAGTGAGGATTGTGGAAGAGAAGAGTGGGCTGAAACTTAATACTAAGATTGGGAAAAGAGTTGGAGAAAGATCTATGTGGGTGGATTTGGCAGAAAGTATGGTGGAAAAAAATACTCAAGAGGTCGTTCCGGGGTTAGTAGTAGCAGGGATGTGTGCTAATGCTGTATTTGGTTCGCCACGGATGGGACCTATTTTTGGGGGAATGCTTCTTTCAGGGAAGAGAGCAGCAGAGATTATTCTTTCTAAGATTAAATGATTTACTTCGAACTCGAATTCGGAGATTGCCCCAAACCACAAAAGATTTGCACCTATTACACGAGGACGATTTGAATCTACACTTTAATTACAAATGAATGAAGAGAGAATAGCTATAGCTTTAAGCGGAGGAGTTGATTCTGCATATTCTGCTTACCTTCTTAAAAAAAAGGGGAAGAAACTCATAGGAGTAACTTTTAAATCCCCCTTTTTTAAAGAGGAAAATATTCAGAAAGCACAGTATGTATGTAACTCTCTAGGAATTCCCCATCATCTAATTGATGTGAGTCAAGAGTTTGAGGAATCCGTTATAGATTACTTTGTTAGCTCCTATTTAGGCGGTTTAACTCCTAACCCTTGCGCTTTATGTAATCAAATTATTAAGTTGGGGAAGCTCTTAGATTATATCCGGATGTTAGGTTGTCATTATTTAGCTACCGGACATTACTGTCGAGTGATTAAGACTAAAAAAGGAGAGGTATACTTAGCTAAAGGAAGGAGTGCATTCAAGTCCCAAGAATACTTTTTAGCATTAACTCCTAAAGAGAGGTTTAATTCAGTAATCTTCCCCCTGGGGGACTATACCAAAGAGGAAGTTAAAATAAATATTCAGAAGGAAGGGGTTTATCCTTTTCCTATTGAGGAGAGTAAAGAAGTGTGTTTTGTAAGCAATAGTACTTATAAAGATTTTATTAGAAAACGCATCTTAAGAGATAAAGATTATTCAGGACAGATAAAGCATCATAGTGGAAAAGTCTTAGGGACTCATCAGGGAATTTATTTTTTTACCTATGGACAAAGAGAGGGATTGGGGATTTCTTGGAAAGAGCCTTTGTATGTAATGGATATCCTTCCTTTAAAAAGAGAAGTAATCGTAGGGGAGAAAGAGTTTATCCTAAAGGAGCGGTTCTTTGTAAACCACATAAATTGGTTTTATCCTCCTTCTAATTATCGAGATTTAAGGGTTAAACTTCGTTACAACTCCTGTTCTTTACCTTGTGATATAGAGATTTCTTCTTGGGGTCGTCTTCTGTGCATTTTAAAAGATAAAAAGGATGTCCCTACTCCAGGACAATTAGCTGTTTTCTATGACGGAGATTTAGTAGTTGCTGGAGGATTGATTGAGAAAGAAAGTAATTTTTAGAGAGTTAGAAATTTTAGAAGATTTTTTAAAAAATAGACTCTGTAGCAGTAGCTTTCTCTGGAGGTTTAGATAGCGCGACTTTAGCTTACCTTGCTTTTAAGATTTTAGGGAAAAAGGCAATAGCTTTCACTACCTCTTCGCCTCTACGAGCATCTTGCGATTTAAAGCAGGTAAAACAGATTGCTAGATATATTGGGATAAGACATCATTTTATTTCTACAGAAGAATTACAAAATAAGAGATTTTAAAAAAACCTTTGGGACAGATGTTATTGGTGTAAGAAAGAAATGTTTTCTAAGTTAAGAGAAGAAGTAAAAAAACTACCTCTTAATTATATTATTGATGGTACAAATTTTGATGACAAAAAAGACAATCGCCCCAGGCATAAGAGCAAATAAAGAGTTTGGTATCGTAAGTCCTTTCTATCAGCTGAAGTTTACTAAGGATAAGATAAGAAGTTTAGCTAAGTGTCTTGATTTGGTTTTTTCAAAAGCCCAAGACTACCTGCCTTGTTTTGCGGATTCCTCTAAAAGAGAAGATTACCTTAGATAGGTTAAGAAGGATAGAGAAAGCAGAGAGTATTTTAAGAGATTTTTTAGGAGATAGTATCCTTTTTAGAGTAAGGGATCACGGGGAGTTAGCTTGGTTAGATTTTCTTAAGAGAATTCTAGCAGTTATCAAGAAAAAGGATGGGGAAAAATTAAGGAAAAACTAAAAAGAGTAGGCTACCGTTATCTAACGGTGGATTTAGAGGGGTATGTTCCTGCAGGATTAAGATGAAGGCAATCTCTCTATTCTCTGGAGGCTTTGATAGTATTTTAGCTACCAAAATCATAAAGGAAATGGGCATAGAGGTAGAAGCTATACACTTTTGGAGTTTATTTTCCCCTGCTACTTATCAGAGCACAGTTAAAAAATTGTCATTTTTTACA
>QNCE01000046.1 GCA_003644405.1 Candidatus Omnitrophota bacterium
CTTGATGTTTATCTAAAATCTTATCCAAAGCTTGAGAAAGAATATCTATCCCTTTCTGTTCTGCCAAACGAGAAACCATACCTAAGAGAAACTTGGTTTTCCCCACACTTAATCCTAACTCTTCCTGAAATTTTCTTTTATTTTCCCATTTCCCTTCCAGAGTGCGCCAAGAATATTTTTTATAAATAAATTCATCTCGAGAAGGATTCCATACTTTATAATCTATACCATTAAGAATTCCCAATAATCTCTCTCTCTTCTCTCTCAAAACCCCATCTAATCCACACCCATAATCAGGGGTCTGAATCTGTTTGGCATAAGTAGGACTCACCGTATTTACCATATCGGAAAAAACAATGCCTCCTTTGAGAATATTAATCTTTCCGTAAAATTCCAAATACTTTAGAGAGAAGTAATCCCAACTTATTCCTAAATGAGAGAACTTTTCTTTTTCAAATATACCTTGATAAGCAAGGTTATGGATGGTAAGAATAGATTTACTCCTATTAAAAAATTTATCATTTTTATAAAGAATTTTCAAGTAAATATTTACTAAAGAGGTCTGCCAGTCGTTAGCATGAAAAATATGGGGAGAAAAGTTTATCCTTTTAAGGATATCGAAACACTTCTTACAGAAAAAAGAAAATCTTTCTAAGTTATCAGGATAGTCACCGTCAGGGGTGGTGTAAAGGTAATCACGGAGGAAGTACTCATCATGTTTTATAAAAATTATCTCTATATTCTTGCCTAACTGTGATGTAGCGTAATCGTCGTAGACTTTTTCTGGCTTAATATTCTTGTATAAAGGCATAAAAACTTTAACTTTGCATCCCTGTTCAGCTAACGAAAGTGGTAAAGCTCCACTTACATCTGCCAGTCCCCCTGTTTTAGCAAAGGGAAAAACCTCGGAAGAAAAAAAAGCTATCTTCATCATCCCTCCTTTTAAAAAACCTCATCTTACCTCTTGAGTATCTAACCAGTTTTTACCCACCTTTACATTCACCTTAAGAGGCACTTTTAACTCTACAATTTTTTCCATTTTTTCTTTAGCGAGTTCTATAATCCTCCGAAGTTCGCTCTTTTCCACATCAAATACAAGCTCATCATGAATCTGAATTATCATCTTAGAGTTTAATTTCTCTTTTTTAAACCCTCTATAAATTTCTATCATTGCCATCTTAATGATATCAGCAGCAGACCCCTGAATAGGAGTATTTATCGCTACTCTTTTCGCAAATTCTTTTGCCCCCTCTTCTAGTGACTCTAAAGGTAAAAGGCGCCTTCTTCCTAAAATTGTCTCTACAAATCCCCTCTTTTCTGCCTCTTGGCAAACTCTCTCTATGTACTCCTTAACTTTAGGATAGCGGAGAAAATAACTCTCTATAAAAGAAAAAGCCTCCTCTATTGAGATATTTAATTCTTGAGCTAATCCAAAAGGACTCATTCCATAAATTATTCCAAAGTTTACTCTTTTAGCTAATTCTCTTTGATGCCAACTTACCTGGTGAGGAGAAATCCCAAAAAGAAGAGAAGCAGTATGTCTGTGAATATCCAAATTTCCCCTGAAAGCCTCTATTAGCTTTTCATCCTCAGAAAAATGAGCTAAAATTCTTAATTCGATTTGAGAATAATCACAACAAAGGATTAACCCTTCATCGAAAGAAGAAATAATTGCTCTTCTAAAACCTTTAGAAATCTCACTTTTTATAGGAAGGTTCTGAATATTAGGAGAAGAAGAACTTAATCTTCCCGTAGCTGTTTTAGTCTGATGAAATTTGGCAAATATCCTGCCATTCTTTAATTCTACCTCTCTCAAGAAAGGCTCCAAGTAAGTAGAACTTAACTTATTCAATTGTCGATACTCCAAAAGGAGCTTTGCTATAGGATATTCTTGAGCAAGCTTTGTTAAAACTTCTTCATTGGTAGAGAAACCTGTTTTGGTTCGCTTTAAAGGAGGGAGCTTTAGTTTCTGGAAAAGAATTCTACTCAGTTGTTGAGGAGAATTAATATTGAACTCTTCTCCTGCAGCTTTATAAATATCCTCCTTTAACTTAGCTATTTTACCTTTCACCTCTCTAGAAAAATCCTTAAGGAATTTTTTATCCACTTTAATTCCCCAAGACTCCATATCCCAGAGAACTTCTATTAAAGGCATCTCTACACTAAAGAATAACCTCTCTAAGAATTGAGCTTTTATCTGATCATAGAGGGTCTTATATAATTCTCGTATGAAGTAGCAAGCCACCGAAGGAGGAAAATCTTGAGTAAACACATTTAAGAAATGAGCTACCAGATTCTTGAGGGAAAAATCTCCTAAAGTAGGATTTAAAATGTAGGCAGCAATTTTGGTATCAAACCAGATACCCTCTAATTTAACTTTTCCTTTGAATGTATGAAGAATATTTTTAAAATCATAAGATACTTTCCTTACTTTGGAATCTTGAAGAAGTTGTTTTATCTCTTCTAGAGAAGACTCACAAACAAAAGAGTTATCTTTGAAAGTAACGTATACCTTCTCCTGAGAAGGATAGAAAATTAGCTCATCTCCATGTTTAATTTTCTCTACGAATTGAGGATGAATTTTTTTCCTTACCTCCACTTTGATATTTAAAGAGGGGGAAGGTATATCTTTAAGGAAAGAGGTAAACTCTAACTCTCTAAAGTGCCTATAAACTTGAAGATAATTAGGTTCTTTTACTACTAAATCCTCCCAAGAAAAATCTAAATCAATGTAAGCCAATTTCACTAAACTCTTACTGAGAAAAATATTCTCTCTATTAGAAACTAAAATTTTTTTTACCGAAGAGGGCACTTTGTCTAAATTATCAAAAAGATTCTCTATAGTCTTAAACTCTTTTATCAATTTAGTGGCGCCTACTTTCCCTATACCTTTAGCCCCAGGAACATTGTCCGTAGAATCTCCCACTAGAGAAAGGTAATCCACCATCTGGGAAGGATGAAAGCTAAATTCTTTTAAAAAAGTCTCCTCATCATAGAGAATGTCTTTCACAGGATCATAAACGTATATTTTCTTATTTTCAATAAGTTGGAAAATATCTTTATCCGAACCTATAATTATTACCTTAAAATTTTCTTCTTTTCCTTTCCTGGCTAAAGAGGCTATGAGATCATCTGCCTCCCAACCTTCCTTCTCTATAACCTTTATCCCTAAAGCCTTAGTTAACTCCTTAATCACAGGAATCTGCTTCTTAAGAGAATCGGGTAGGGGCGGTCTTTGAATTTTATAAGCTTTAAACTTCTCCTGCCGGAAAGTCTTCCGAGAAACATCAAAACAGACAACTAAATAGTGAGGTTGATATTTTTTAATAATTTTTTTTAAAGTATTAATAAATCCATAGATTGCTCCTGTAGGAAATCCTTTAGATGTAGAAAGTCTTATAGCAAAAAAAGAGCGATAGCATATAGAAGTACCATCTACCAGATACAGTATTTTATCCATTATTTAAGTTAGTAGAATATCTGCTCAAAAGTAAAAGGATGGTTATTCTTGAATACTGAAAATTACAGATAGAGCATCTTTGAGTTTCTCTGCACCTAGAGAAAACTTGTTATTCTCAATGCAGGCTAACGCCTCCTGAATATGGGAACGTATTTTAGCTTTAACTTTTTCCTCTTTCACCTTTTGATAATAAGAACTAATCTCCATCTGAAGGTTCTTATCCGGAGGATTCAAAGAAAGAGCCATTTTAAGTTCTTTTTCTGCTCTAGAGTAATCTTGATTATTAAAAGCTTCTATTCCTAAATTGTAATGAAGCTGTACTTCCTCTAGAATCTTTAGTCTTTCCTGCTCTCGCTTGTAACTTAACTTTTGATAGAGATAAGAAATTTCTCCTTCAAAAATTTCTTTTTTTAATTCAGGGGGTATACCTAATCTAATAAGATGCTCCCGACCTTTATACCACCATTGATCCTTCTTATCTTTCCCCAAAAGAAGTCTTTTTGTCCAGTAAAATATTGCTTTTTCTTTATTATTCAACTTTTCATAAAGAAGAGCAAGATTAGTATAAGGAGGCAAATACTGAGGATTGATAGTTAAAGCTTGCTCATACATTCTCTTTGCCTCTTCATTCTTACCCATTTCTTCAAATACAACACCTAAATCGTTGTAAGCTTGATAGTAATAGGGATAAATTTGAATTGCTTTCTGATAGTAAATAAGTGCACCCTCTAAATCTCTCATATTTTGGAGACGATACCCTTCCTCACGATAAGAATAAGCTTGCTCTTTTAGTTGTTGAGAAACTTGGGAATAGACAGAAAAAGGAATTAACAAAAGCAAAAAGATAATCAATTTTCTCATCTTTTTAAAGATAGCACATAATTGTATCGCTGTCAATAATTTCTTACGCCTAAGCTCATTTTATTTTTGAATTTTGAATCTTTTTTTCAAAATTTTATCTGAGGGTTGAGATTTCCACCGCCGATGAATCCACCCCCATAGAGGAGGATATTTTTTAATCCAATCTTCCGTTAATTTGGTGAACTTTGCAGTATTAATAAGAATTGTTTCATCTTTATCTTCAGTATAATCAAGCGCTACAGAAGGAAAAATTTTGATAAGATGCTTTCCTAAAGATTCTCTTACTATATACATTGGAACTATCTCCGCTTTTGTACGCATAGCTAAAACTACTGGACCGGTAGGAGTAGCAGCTAACTTATTAAAAAATTTCACCCAAACTCCTCCTGTGCCAAAATTTTGATCCATTTGAATCATTACAATTTCATTATTACGCAAAGTCTTAATAATTCCAGTTACACACTCCTTCCGAGGATAAGAAAATATAGTCTTAACCCCTACTTTTGTTCTGAGCTGATGGATATAGTCTCCTGTTTTTCTGTCTCGCATAGGGCGAGCAACCACGTTAATCTTATACCCTTGAGAAGCGAATTTTAAAGAAATAAGAGGGAAATTGCCAAAGTGGGCAGTAAGGGCAATAACTCCTCTCTTTTTCTCTAAAGCCTGAACTAAGTGCTCTAATCCTTCTATTCTAACTCTCTCCAAAAGATAAGGATGTTTTAGGAAGTAGAGGAGTTCCAGGGAAGCCTGAATCATAAACTTAAAGGAATCTTGAGCGATTTTCTTTCTCTTCTTAAAAGAAAGATGAGGAAAGGCAATACCTAAATTCTCTAAGGCAATTCTTCGATGAGTAAAAGCAAATAAGAAACCCAACCTTCCTAAAAAACTTCCTAAAAGATAAATAAACTTTAGAGGGAAGACTCCTATAGTAAGAGCAAAAGTTTTTAGAAAAATCCAACCTAAATTTCTTCTTAGAAGTTTTCTTTTCTCTTTATCCATAAGAAAGAATTGTCTGTCATATTTCTTTTTAAGAACTGCTCAACTTATATCCAATTTTCCGCAAGAATTCTTTTCTCCACTGAATATCCTCTTCCTTCTCTATACCCTTGGAAGGATTACCATCAACTACTCCTAAAAATCCTCTTCCTTGAGAAGTTATAGCAACAATCGCCTCTACAGGATTGGCAGTGGCGCAGAAAATAGTGCATACCTCGGAAACTCCTTTAATTCGGTTAAGAACATTTATAGGGTAGCTATCCTTTAGAAGGATAAGGAAGAGATGGCCACAACGTATATTTAAAGCATTTTTTGCAGCGATACTCTTTAGTTCCTCATCGTTACCCTCTACTCTCACTAGGGTTTTGCCCGAGGATTCACAGAAGGCTATTCCAAATTTTATATTGGGATTAGCTTCAATCAATGTTTCATATAAATCCTCTACAGTTTTTATAAAGTGGGCTTGACCAATAATAATGTTTACCTCAGAAGGCTTATCTATTTTTACTACTTCTAACTTCACCTCCATACAAACCCACCTCCTTAAGGTTTAAAAATACTGAAACATAATCTCTCAGCCTTTAAAGTATTATAGGTGGCTATACTTATCAATCTGAGAGTGTTAATATTTCTATTAAGTATTCCCTCTTTTATAGGAAGACCAGTAAGTTTATACCTGTCTAAAGTAAGAATCAGATAAAGTGTTCTCTTATCTAGATAGGCAGCTTGATAAGAATGATGGTTCCAATCACTTCCTAGAAATACAAAAGAAGGATACCGAGGGAAATTTTCTTTTAAAATAGACTCCAACTTTTCTATAAAAGACAGTGAAGGATAAAAGTAGAGGACTACCTCGATGAATTTTATTTGCGAATCTAATTTATTTCTAATCTCTTCAACTATCCTTTCTAAACTAGTAGGAAAAAGGAAAGTATCCTCTTGTCTTAGCTGAGACATCATTTGTTTGTATTTTTCTACATAGGGTTGATTTACAAAATTTATCTCTTTAAAGTAAGCAAAAAAAGCTACGAACATCTCCAAATAATACATAAGACTCATAAGATAGACAAATTTATCTTCGCAAGAGAGGAAAAACTTAATTGGATAAAAACCCTCAATGCTTCTTCCCACAGCAGTTTTAACAAAAAAATTATCTTTTTTCGAGCCTAAGCTTTCTTGGAAAAGCTGAGTAGCCCAAATAGCAAAACCCTGGAGAGGAATTTCCTCCTCTATAATGGAAAAAAATCCATCTTCTATACTTTGATAAGAATATGCAAGTTTATATGCATCCTTTAAGACTTTTTCTCTTAAGGAAAGGTATTGAAGAAATATTTTCTGTAATTTTTTAATATCTCTCTTCAAGAGTAAAAACAAAGGTAAAAAAAAGATAAGAGTGTGTGGACAAGAAAATCTACCTCCGATATCAGAATCCTCGTTAATCTGAATAGTAGCTTTAGGATATTTGCTCCATCCTAAATCATCTAATTTGGAGAAAGCCCCCTTATCGCTTAGCCAAAGAAAATGGTTCTTACCTTTGTGGGGAAACAATTCACTGAGAGTAGTAGCCAGAAGTTGGGTCTCTAATGTAGAACCAGATTTAGAAATAGGAATAACCATAACTTTTTCTAAATTCTTTATCTTCTCTAAAACAATTTCTAAGGCAGAAGGGTCTAAACTATCTAAAAAATATAAAGAAGCTTCAGAAGAAAGCGAAGCTAATGTTTTTATTCCATTTATAGACCCTCCCATTCCTAAGAAGATAAATTCTTCCTTCCCTTCTACAAGTTTCTCTATCTTATTCAGATAAGCCTTTAGACTCTCCCAAGAAGGAGGGTTCACCCAACCTAAACGAGGTTGGTCTCCATCAAAAGCAATCTTTCGAAAAGGATTATCTAAAGCAACTTCTGTCTTGCTTTTCCCAGCACAATCTAAAAGATAACTAATTACTTTTTTATCCATAAGAATTAAAAATATTCTACTCTGTTTCTTCCCTTTTGTTTAGCTTTATATAAAGCTTTATCTGCCACCTCTATGAGAAGATTGGGATAAACTGAATTTACTGGATAATTAGCTATACCAATGCTTACTGTAATATTTAAGACTTCATCAAATGCTTTTATTGATGCAGAAGCTATACTCTTTCTAATTCTTTCTCCTACCAAGAACGCTCCCTCTCTATCAGTTTGAGGAAGAATAACCACAAATTCTTCTCCTCCATAGCGAGCAAGAAAATCGACTTCCCTTATACTCTCTTTTATTAATTTTACTGTTCCCCTAAGAACTACATCGCCTACTAAATGACCATAATTATCGTTTATTTTTTTGAAATGGTCAATATCTATCATAAGAAGAGAAAAGGTAAGTTTATACTTTTTTGCTCTCTCAAACTCCTCATTGAATCTGAAGGAGAAATACCGACGATTATAGATATTTGTAAGGGTATCATGTATAGATAGATTATGAAGCTTTTCGTAAAGAGAAATTCGCTCTAAACAAAGATTGATCATCTTTACAATAACTCTCAAATTCTCCTTCACCTGAGGATAATTTGTTTTTACATTTAAAAACTGAGGAGGTTGGGTAGCTAATCTAAAAATAAGATATCCTTTCTTTGGCTGAGGAGAAAGGACTATCTCATCTATAGATGGAAGAAGATTTAGCTCTTCTTCAAAAGTAGTAATGACTTTTTCTCTATCCAAGAGAGAAGAAAGTTTACCTGCTAACTCATAAATAAAAAAAGTCTCTGAAACTGCTTCTTCTATTTTTCGAAGCTGTGAACGAAAAGTATCCACTGTCTCTTCCAAATTAGCTGCTCTCTCCTTCAAAGAAGCTAACTTCTTTTTATAATGGTTTCTTAGGGAAAAAATACTCCGAATTTTTAAAGAAATTACTCCTAAGAGCAAAAAGATTACTATTAATAGGTAAAGCATACTTTGTTTTTACCTTCTCTCTTTGCTTTATAAAGGAGAGAATCAGCCACTTCCATAAGAGATAAAAAATCTCGAGCATCTTCAGGAAATATTGCCACTCCTAAAGATACAGAAAAACCAATACTCTTCCTTCTAAATCTTAAATAGGCAGAAGATAACTTTTCTCTAATTCCTTCAGCAAACTTTTTTGCCTCCTCCCGGCTGGTATGGACGATAAAGAAAATAAATTCTTCACCTCCAAAACGGGCTACAGCATTACCAGAATTACCCACTTCCTTTTCTAAAATCTTAGCTAACTTTTTTAAAACTAAATCTCCTATGCTATGTCCATAGGTATCATTTATCTTCTTAAAATCATCTACATCTAACAATCCCAGAGCTACCCTGGTCTCAGTAATTCTTGCTCTCATCAGCTCCTCTTTTAACCTCTCCAGAAAAGGTTCTCTCAAAAATACTCCAGTGAGTGCATCATTCATTGCTAAAATTTTGGTCCTCTGAAACAAAACTGCTCTCTCTAAAACCGCTGCCCCTACATCGGTAAAGATTCGAAGAAGACGAAGTTCATCCATAGAGAAAGCCTTTTTCTTCTTACTTTCTATTCTCACTACACCCAAGATGTACTCCCCCAGAGAAAGAGGACTGGATATAAAAGAGTGAATATTTCTCTCTTGAAAAGCTATACTCTGAGAAGAATCAAAACGAAAATCTTGAGAGAAATCCTCTACAATGAGAGATTGGTTATGCTTCAGCACCCAAAAATCCATAATATCTCCTCTTTTTTCTCTTATAATTACATCATGCTTCTTGAAAGAATAGGTAAGCTCTAAAAAATTCTCTTTTCTATCGAAGTGGAATATTAAAATATTATCTGCTTGAGGAAAGAAATCAATCAACTTCTCTCCAAGAAAATTATATACTTTTTCTCTATCTATGTAAGAGATGAGCTTATCTATAACCTTAGAGAGAGAAAGAATCTTTCTTGCTCTTCTGGGTAGAGTTAGAAATAGTTCATTCTTCTCCTTTAACTCCTCCTCTAATAGATTTATCTTCTCCTCCACTTCCTCCATAGAAGGAGTATATCTTTTAACGATTTCTTTTTTAGCTTTGATAAAGAAAAACTCTATTAGCACAATTACCGCCAAAACCCACAGTAGACTTCCTAAGGATAAAAATCCAAAGGAAAAAAAGAGAAAGGATACACTTACCGTTAGGATAATAAAAATGTAGGAAAAAAAGTTAAACAATGGACTCTTCTGTAGAAGGGTCAAAAAATAGGGACCTCTGCATATCAAATACTACCTCTAAGACACTCCC
>QNCE01000047.1 GCA_003644405.1 Candidatus Omnitrophota bacterium
AGGAAAAATAACGAAAGGTATAAAACCCTGTTAGAGGGTCTCTTATAGCCAAATTCTTAAGTCTGGTGCCCATATAGATGGCATAGCTATACTTATATGCATTAGGAACTAAATAAGAAGAAATTCCCAAAAAGAAGAAAGTAAAGTAGTCAACCTGAACATCCTTTGCCCTTAAGTATAGAAGAAGAAAGTAAGAAAAAACCAAAACTACAAAAGTAATTAATGAGGAAATGCTTAAAGAAAATTTCTTATTAATTATCATAATCCCCATACCTATACCTAAGGAAAAAAGGATAGTTACTGCTAAAGGAAGATGGTAGAGAAACCGTCCACTTAACATCATTACCAAGGAATTAGCTATAACTATTACCCCAGGAAAAACTCCTATAGGAGTAGCCCAAACATCGTGAATTAAAGGGTCGGTAGCACCTACGAGAACAATCTTATCTTTAAATATCTCAGGGTTAACTTTCTTATTCAACACCAAAAAAGCGGGAACAATAACAAAATCATTAGGATGGGCCAAGTAATTAAGAGGGGTTATGCCCATAGAAGAAGGTACAAAAAGCTTCTCCCCTAAGGAAATTCCTTTAGCCAGCTCAACCTTAATCTCTTCTTTCTCAATATTAAAATAGTGGGTTAAAATTTGGGTATCCAAAGAGTATTGCGTTCTCCATTCTCTATCTATATAGAAAGTACGGGTACTTCTCACCACTCTGTCTTCCTCTCCTGGCCTATTTACAAACCCTAAAGAAGGAGCTACCTTCCTAAATCCTTCCCAGGGGTATTCGGAACCCTTTTTAGATAGAGTGTAAGCCAAAACTGTATGAGGATAACTCTTTAACACACTGATCAATTCCTCATCATCTTCAGGAGAGGATTTACCTGCAAAGATAATGTCCAATCCTACAACTTTGGGAGAGAATTCTATAATGTTACGAAGAAGACGAGCGGTTATCTTTCTTGGCCAAGGCCACTTAACACGGAGGTGCTGACGGGAAGCTGAATCAATGGCTACAATTACTATTTTATTCACACAAGAAGGAGGACGAGAAAATACATAAAATGCTTGGGAACTCACTTTATCTTGGAGACGGACGCGGAAAGGATAAAAAAAATTATAAGCAAAAGTTAAATACCAGAAAATAATTATGAACCAAATTATTAAAGAAGGATAGAAATCCTTATCTTTAAAAAATTTCATTATAAAAATACTGGGAAGATTTAAGTATTTACTCTCCTTATTTTCTACCCTCTCTTAATCATCCCTTCTCCTAAAGGATTCTTCTCTCCCTATCTCTATACGTCAATCTTCTCCATCTTCTTCGTCTTCGAAACCACCTCCACGATATCCCCTGAAACCATCTCCACGATGTCCCCTAGAACGTCCTCCGTGCATCTTATCAACTTTTTTAGACAACGCTTCCTTCATTGAGTCTCTTAATCGTGACATTGAGTCTCTTAATCGTGACAAAAACCCGTATATCTTACCAACTTTTTTAGACAACCCCTTTCCTTTTTTCTTACCCTTTCCTTTTTTCTTACCCTTTCCTTTATGTCCCGGCTCCCCTTTTTTCTTACCTTTCCCTTTCTTAACAACTTCTTTCCCTTCCTCAGTAACTGTTAACATCTGCGCAAGCCTCTTAAGACCAAAACCAGAGAAGTGACGAAAGGAAAACTCATCCTGGGAAGTAAAAGTATAATGGTCGCAGTCGGCAATTACAACTTCTCCTTCGGGAATATCTTCTAACTTCTTACCTACCAAGTTAGCGTTTATACCATAAGAAGGAGGACCATTTGTATCTGCAGGGCATCTAAATATTTCTGGAGTAACTCCATACTTTTTTAAATTTTCAGGCGTTAAAAACTGGGCATAAACATCAGGGGGGGTGTTAATTTTGATAAAAAAATAAGAAAATTTTGTAAACCAATCTCTACTATCTATTGCCTTAGCATAACCCTTTAGAAGGTGTTCTAATTTTAGATCTCCCAAAGTAGCAGGCAATACATCGTTTTCTAAAGCGTAGATCTCTACTGCTGCCCCTAAGGCTTTTAAGTTAGTAGAACATACTCTTTGGCGAGCATTCTCTAAGAGTTGCCGATACCCCACCAGAGTAAAAGTAGCAATAATAAGACCGATTACTACTACCATTATAACTTCCATTAAAGAGTAACCCTTTTTCATAATCTATCACCTCCTCTCTACTTTCTTTTTACCATATTTATCCCCTTAAATCAAGAAGTCCAGAAAGACTTAAAAAATAAGCTTTAAAGAAATCAGTTTACAATCCTCTATTAATAAATTAAAATAAAATCCATGAAAAAGAACAATTCTTGGCAGGAAACTCTAAAGGAAATTTTTTTCCCCCGTGTATGTTTTATATGCGAAAGGGAAATAAAAGAGGGAATCCTTTGCCAATTATGTTTTGAAAAAATAGTCTTTTTAACCCCCCCTTTATGTAGAATGTGCTCCCTTCCTTTAAAGAGCAATTCAAACTTATGTAGAAACTGCAGAAATAAGTATTTCTTTTATGACCAGCTTGTGAGCGTAGCTCTTTATCAAACTCCTTTAAGTTCTCTTATCCATCTTTTTAAGTATAGAGAATATGCTTTCTTAAAAAAATTCTTTGCTTCTCTTATGGTAAGCCATCTAAAAAGAATAGGATTTGACTTCACTCCCTATAACCTTATAGTAAGTGTACCTTCTCACCCACTCCGCATAAGAGAGAAAGGATATAATCAATCTCAACTTTTAGCAGAAGAATTATCTTCTTTCTTAAATATTCCCTACAGCAAAAACATTCTTATATGTACGAAGTACCATAAAACACAAACTCAACTCAACTATCGAGAAAGAATCTTAAATATAGAGGGAAATTTTTGTGCCCAAGGCGACCTTACAGGAAAGAACATAATCTTAGTTGATGATGTAGTAACTACAAAAGCTACTATTTCGGAATGTAGCAAAGTATTAAAAGAAAGAGGAGCCTCTTCTATTACTATTATAACTTTAGCTAGAGCACAGTGAATATACTCAGAAACTATATTCTTAAAGATTTCTTTTCAGCATTCACTTTTTCTCTCCTTTCTATCACTATGGTAATGGTCTTAGGCAACCTCATAAAGCTTTCTGATATGGTAATAAGAAAAGGAGTGGCTTTAAATGATGCAGTAATGCTTTTTCTTTTTTTTATTCCTTACCTTCTAGGATTTACTATACCTTTATCTCTCCTTTTAGGAATCCTTCTTTCCCTAGGAAGGCTAATTGCTGACAATGAAATTGTAGCTATGTATGTAGTAGGAATATCTTTGGGAAGGATTTTAAGAATTTTTCTAATTCTGGGAATTATTTTCTCTATGTGTCTCTTTATCCTTAATGATAAAATATTACCCAACTTTCACTATCGCTACTACCAGCGTATAAAAAACTTATACAGAAAGAATCTCTCTGCTATAATTGAGCCAGGAGTATTTTTGGAAAATTTTGGCAACTATATTCTCTACGTAGGAGACGTCAAAGGTAATAAGTTAAAGAATATATTTATTTACCAGATAGAGAATGATAATTTAAAGCAGATTACTTTTGCTAAGAAAGGGGAGTTTATCTCTCAGGGAAAAATTTTAAAATTGAAGCTAGAAAATGGATTTAGAGATGAGGTAAATCCTAAAAATAGAAATGAACTCTACAGATTAAACTTCAAAATATTTTTTATGGATATCCCTATAGAAGAAAAAAGTAAAACACCAATTAAGAAAAAACCAAAAGACTTAACTATGAAAGAACTAAAAGAGAAAATACCCTATCTTAGAAGTCTTAAAATTTTTCCTAAAAACCTCCTTATAGAATTCCATAAAAGAATTAGCATCTCCCTTTCTCCTCTAATATTTGTAATCTTAGGGTTTGGAGTAGCGACACTGGTGCGACATAGAGAAAAATCAATTAACTTTGGAGTGACTTTTCTCCTCGCGGTTAGTTACTACCTCCTCCTAATTTTAGGAGAAACTCTAGCAGAAGCTAACATTGTAACTCCCTCTTTAGGGATGTGGATTCCTAACATAATCTTTTTATCGTTAGGAATTCACCTCATAAGAAAATGTACATTTTAGATAAGTATATTTCCCTTAAAATTATAAAAGGCTATCTTACTATACTTTTTGCTTTCATAGGATTATATGTGATTGTGGATCTTTTCTCTAATTTAGGAAGTTTTTTGGAAACAAAAATCCCCTTCAATATTTTAGTAACCTACTACTTCTATAGTTTGCTTTTGATATTTTTAAGGGTGAGCCCTTTTTCTCTCCTTATAAGTACTATCTATATCTTTGGAAGATTAAATAAAAGTAACGAAATCCTAGGTATGCGAACCTTTGGCTTAAGTGCTCTTAGAATTTCTTTAGTAGTGTTAATTTTATCTTTTGTAATCTCCTCCGCTTCTTTGTTTATTCAAGAAAGATTTCTCCTTACTTCACAGGAAAGAGTAGAAGAAGTAAAGATGAAATATATAAAGAAGAAAAAAACGTTTTCACAAAGAAGAAATATTACTTTCAGATATCAGAATATGCTCTTTTTCGTATCTCGTTTTATTCCTTATCAGAGGTCTCTAGAAGAAGTGATAATTTTTAAGGAAGATAATCAAGGGAACATTACAGAAAAAATAGTGGCAAGAAAAATAACTTACTTAAAAGGTATATGGGTAGCGAATGAAGCTATCTCATATAAGGTAAATTCCCAAGGAAAGATTTCTGACAAACCCTTATATTTTAAAACTAAAGTGATAGGGTTAAAAGAAAAACCAGAGAATCTTTTAATTAAAAGGACTGCGTTAGGAGAATTTCTTTCTCTTAAAGATTTAAAGAAAGAAATACACTGGCTTCGCAAAATAAAGGCCTACAATATTCTCTCAAATCTCACTATCCAACTTCACCAGAAGATAGTACAACCCTTCTCTCATTTTTTCCTCATAATAGGAGCGCTTCCTTTTGTATTGGAAATAAGAAAGCGCAAGGTTGCTCTTTCTTCTCTAGGTTTAGGTTTCATTTTTAGCTTCCTCTACTATCTAATCTTCTCCGTGAGTCTAGCTTTGGGTAAAGCAGGCGTACTTCTACCTTCTTTATGCGCATGGACAGCACCTTTATTCTTTCTTATCGCAGGAATAAGTGGCCTTCTACTTCTCAGGTAAGTTATTTATAGATACGGGGCACACTCAAAGATAATCTACTCACAATTTCATAGGGAATGGTATTTGCCCATCTTGCCAAATCTTCTGCCTTCAACTTAACTTTTTTCTCTCTCCCTATAAGAGTAACAGTGTCTTTTATCTTTATATTCTCATTATTTCCTATATCAACCATAAAGTGGTCCATACATACTCTTCCTGCTATCTTAAAAAATTTTCCCTTTATAATTACCTTACCTCGGTTAGAGAGAGCAAAAGGATACCCATCAGCATATCCACATCCTATAGTAGCAATAATTGTAGATCTTTTAGTTATATATGTTCTTCCGTAGCTTATACTTCTTCCTCTATCCACTTTCTTTAAAAATATAACTTTTGATTTTAAAGAAAGTAAAGGTGCCAACTCAATCTTCATCTTGGAGTAAGGATTTATCCCATAAAGGATTAAACCTGGTCTTACCAGATTAAAGTGTGAACTTTTGTACTTAATAAGTGCGATACTATTAGCAGAATGAAGATACTTAAAAAATACTCCTTCTTTCGCACAGTCTTGAACCAGATTATTAAAAGTGTTAATCTGAAATGTAGTAAAAGCGCAGTCAGTATCTGCAGAGGGAAAGTGGGTAAAAAGCCCTTCCACATATAGATTCTTTAGGTTACAAACTTTACAGATAAACTTCTTAGCCTCTTCCCACCAAACGCCTAACCTACCCATCCCTGTATCTACTTTTATATGAACGTTGACTTTTCTAGCTAACCTCTTTGCTTCCCTATCTAATCTCCTAGCAAAAGCTAAATCCACCACAGTAGGCCTCACCCTGTACTTTATAAGAAGTTTTATTGTGGAAGGAAGTAAAGCAGTAAGAACTAATATTGGCTTCTTAATCCCACATTCCCTTAAAGCTATAGCCTCCTCAAGACTTCCCACGCCAAAAAAATCCACTCCTAAATTATCTAATTCCTTAGCTACCCTTATAAGACCATGACCATAGGCATTCTGTTTAACGGTAGCTAAAACTTTTACAGATTTCCCCACATATTTCCTCACCAAAAATAAGTTTCTTCTTAAATTTTCTAACTTAATCTCTATCCATAAAGGTCTATACATCTTTTATCTGACACTCCTTAGGGTAAATATATAAAGGCTCTAACCTATCCAAAGGCGTAAATAATCTTTTTCTATAAAAATCTTTAGCTGCCTCTAAAAGATAAATAACTTCAGGATAAACATCTACGGGGTAAAAATTTATCTGAGAAAAAACTTCCTTTGCTTTCTCTCTTATATGATTGTGATAAGTTACATAAAGGTAATCGGGGTAAAGTTGGATAAATTCTTCTAAGGAGTATAAATTCTCTTTCCTTTCTTTTAACAATCGAGAGCAATTTTTAACTCTGAAAGTAGTAGCGTAGATTAAACTTCTCCGAGCATCACAGACTACTGCAAGCTTGTGAAATTTACTTCTCAGTTTATAGGCTATAGAAAAAAAACTGCCTAAACCTATTACAGGTTTATTCAAAGCTACCACTAATCCCTGTACCACACTAAAAGCTACCCTCAACCCAGTAAAAGATCCTGGTCCTTTACCTATTACCAAAGAATCTATGTCTTTCCACTTCAAAGAGTTTCTTTTTAAACATTTCTCAAGATAAGCTACTATATAGGAGGCACCCTTCTTCATTCTTTTCTTAAACTTAAAAATTACTTTTTGATTATCTACTGCCCCTAGAGAGATAACTTCTGAGGAAGCTTCAATACCTAAGAGAACCATATAAACTTTACTTTTTCTATTCTATTATCTTTATTCTTCTTTTATTAATTCCTAAAAAATCTATGATTACCTTTTTACCTTTGGGGATCAATCCTTCCACTTTATTTGCCCACTCAACTAGTACGACAGCTGAGGGAGAATAAAAGTAATCTTGATATCCTAAGTTTATTAACTCCTCCTTCCTTCTTAATCGGTACAAATCAATATGATAAACTTTACCTTGCTTAGTGTGATACTCTCTTATAAGAGTAAAAGAAGGACTTCTTACGCTATCCTCCTTCTCTCCTAACCCTTTAAGGATTCCTTTGGCAAACACCGTCTTACCAGCCCCTAAAGGACCAATTAAGAGTACCACATCTCCCGTCTTTAATTTTTTAGAAAATTTAGAAGCTAAAAGTTTCGTTTCCTTCTCTGAAGAAGTTATAAACTCCATCTCTAAAAATGGAGGTAACCTTTTATTTTAATCTTCTTAACTTTTTCTCCAGATTTTATTTTATAGCCAAACTCTTTATTCTTAACCTCCCCTACAAGAAAATACTTTTTCATAAGGTGAGTTAAATCTTGATCTCTAGGTACAGTAAAAATCAACTCATAATCCTCCCCTCGATAGATATCTCCTATTCCTTTAGTAAGAGGTAAATTTTCTGAATAAATTAAGGCTCCTTTACTACTTTCTCTTAAAAGACGCCATAAATCAAGAATAAATCCATCAGAAATATCGATCATAGCATTTATCTTAAACTTATCTACTAATTTATGAATTTCTCTAATTCTTAAGTGAGGAACTTGGTTGAACTTTAATTTTCCTAACTTTCCTGTGAGAAAAATATAATCTCCTTCTTTAGCTGAACTTCTTAATACATACTTTTTTGTTTCTCCTACTACCCATACATCCAAAAATAAAATCTTTGCCTTAGTAGTATCTCCTCCTATAAACTCTATCTTGTAAGCTCTACATAACTCCTTCACTCCTAAGATTATAGCTTTTAATCCTCTGGAAGCTAAAGAAAGAGGAATACCTAGAGAAACTCCTAAAAATTTAGGTATACCAGCACAAGCAACTATATCAGAGACAGCTCTTGTTACTGCTCTCTTCCCTAAATTTTTAAAACTTATCTTCTTTAAGTTAAAATGTACGCCTTCTACAAACAAATCGCTACTCAAAAGAATAAACCTATCCCCCTCTTTTACTATCGCACAATCCTCCCCAAAAGAAGCTATTACTTTTTTTGATCTTCCTAAGTAACGTTTTAGAAAATCAACCCAACCTATTTCATCCATAGAATATCTTTAATATACTCTCCTTAAAAGGAGGCTTGATTATCCCTCTATCAGTTACTATTGCTGAAATTAACTGGCAAGGAGTAACATCAAACGCAGGATTGTAAACTTTAACTCTCTTAGGAGATATATATATCTTACCTAACACTTTCCTCACTTCGTCAGGACTTCTCTGTTCTATAGGTATCTCCTCTCCCTTCTCTATAGTAAGATCGAAACTAGTAGAGGGGGCTACTACATAGAAAGGCAGATGATGGTACTTTGCTAAAACTGCTAAATTGTAAGTTCCAATTTTATTTGCCACATCTCCACATCGGGTGATTCTATCTGCTCCTACGAATACTTTATCAATTTCTCCCTTCTGCATTAAATAAGCAGCCATATTGTCACTAATAAGAGTTATATCAATCTTTCTTTTAATTAACTCCCAGCTAGTTAGTCGTGCGCCTTGCAAGAGTGGTCTGGTCTCATCCACGTATACTTTTATATTTTTATAGCGATGAGCACCCTTATAGATAACTCCTAGGGCTGTGCCTTCTCCTGAAGTAGCTAAAAATCCAGTATTACAATGTGTTAAAATTCTATCTCCTTTTTTTATAAGCCTTATACCATTTTCAGCCATTTTACGACATAACAATCTATCCTCATAATGAATCATCTCTGCCTCTTTAAGAATCAATTCTTTTAACTCTTTTATACTCTTACTTTTATTTTGATAAGCAACTTTTTTTATTCTATCCAAAGCCCAAAAAAGATTTATGGCTGTGGGTCTGGAGGTTTTAAGAAAGCTAATCACTCTTTCTAAGAATTTAAAAAATTTACCCTTGTCTTGCTCTCTATGATTCTTTATAGCAATATACACACTGTAGCCAGCAAATACTCCAATAAGAGGCGCTCCTCTTATCCTTAACTCTCTTATAGCCAAAAAAGCATCTCTAAGATTTTTACATTCTTTCCACTCCTCCTTTAAAGGCAATTTTCTTTGGTCTAAATAGTAAAGTCTCCGATTTTTAAAAATGAGTGCTGAAGTCAT
>QNCE01000048.1 GCA_003644405.1 Candidatus Omnitrophota bacterium
TCTTAGCGGCCCTTAGCGGCTAAATAACAAATATTATTTTTTAGCAGCAGATAGGTTTAATTTTGATAGAAATAATTGGCAATATTTAGAAGGAAAAGGCGGCATAGCAGAAGATGGGGGAATATTGGTTTCATTTAAGAAAGGTGCCAAAGCTAATGGGCATATTAGGCTTAAAAAAGCCAAATATGCTTTATGGATGCGTTTCAGAGCAGGACCTCCTTTAGGTGATTGTGAATTTATAATAGATAATAGAAAATTTATAATTAGTCAGAAAGGAATGGATACTTTTGTTTTCAAAAAAATAGCTATTTTAAATCTTAACGAAGGGGAACATTTTGTTTCTATAAGAGATGTATCTAAACCCGAAAACAACATCACTTTTGATGGAGTATGCTTCACTACTAATCTATTTTTTAAGCCCGAGTTTAAATCCGGTTTGGACATAGTTATCTACCAACAACCTTTTAAATATATATATCATGGATTTTTAATTTTTATTTATTTCTGTTCCTATTTAGCCATTGGGTATTTAATATTTAGAGGGACTCAGGTGTTAAAATTGCTAAGACAATGTTTTAAAAGTAGAGAGTGGGAGAAAAACAAAATATTTCTATTTTTCTTTGTGGCAGCATCTGTAAGTTTAGTTCTAACTCTGATTTTTGAAATTTATAAGAATGAGAAGGTTGCAGATGTTTTCGCAATTATTTTTTATATAACATTTTTACTAGGGGTAATCTGTAAGATTTTTAATTCTAGAAAATTGAACATACAAGGGGGGTAAAGATGAGAACAGAATTAAGAAAGGTTTGGAAAATAATTGATAGAGTTAAGAAGAAATATCAAGGAAAGATGGAAAAGGAAATCAGGGTAGCATTTGTAGGCTGCGGTAAACACGCTACAGAGAATCTTTATCCTGCTTTAAAATATGCTTCTATGAATCTAATTGCTGTTTGCGCAAAACATTTAGAGAATGCTGAGAGGCAAGCTCTGCAGTTTGGAGCAGAGGCCGCTTACGATGATTATGAGGAGATGTTAGATAAGGAAGAGATAGATGCTTTGATTGTGTGTGTGAACCCAAGATTACATTATGAAATTTCTATGGTAGCATTGAAGAAAAATCTCCCTGTTTTTGTAGAGAAACCTCCTGCACCAGGTTCTGAAGAGGCGAAAGAAATGTTAGAATTAAGTAGGGAAGTAGACAAATTTTTAATGGTAGGGTTTAATAAAAGATTTGGACCTGGATATAAAGAAGCGAAAATACTCATTGAGAAAGAAAGGATAGGTAGGTTAAGTTCTATATTTATAAGAGCATATGTAGGAGCTACGTCAGGAGAAGAAACTTTACTTTTGGATATAGGGATTCATTATATTGATTTATTGAGATATTTTGGAGGGGAAATCAAAGATTTCCACGTAAGGAAAAAAGTTTATAGAGGTAGAACTACTATTGTAATTTCCTGCGAGTTTGAGAACACAGCAGTAGGTATTTTACAATTATCCGATGGCTACTCTTGGTCTAAACCTGGCGAATATATCGAAATACTTGGAGAAGAAAATTTGGTAATCTTAGAGAACGCCCATAGGTTTATTCATCATAAACCTACTATTGCATCTCCTGGAGAGATTCCTTCGGATGGTGAAAAAAGCACTATTTGGATTCCTAATTATTCAATACCTGTTAAAGAGAATCATTTAATATTTCTCAATGGGTATGTTTACGAGTTAAAACATTTTAGAGATATAGTCACTGGAAGAAAGGGAGGGATTTCTAGCATCGAAGATGGTTACAAGGCATTAGAGCTTATAGAGAATATTTCTAAAAGATGATATGAAGTTGTTAAGTGTTTATAATCTTGATTATTTGAAGACAGTTTTTTCTACTATGAAGATGCTTCCCAGTTTACATATAGGAAGCAAAGAATTTCACTATTTATTTCCTAGAAAAGCTAATGTAATTATGTATATTACTAATAGATGTAATTCTCGTTGTGTGATATGTAATCACTGGAAGCAGACCCCTAAACACGATCTATCTTTAAGAGTGATAAAGGACTTACTAACTTCTAAGACAATAAATAAAAATGGTTTTTTAATAGAAGGTGGGGAAGGGATTCTTCATCCTCATTTTGAGAAAGTGTTGCGTTTATTCAAGGGGAGATATTTTACTTTGCTTACAAATGGGATTCTTACAAACAGATTAGTTGAGTTGGTAGAGAAATACAAAATACCAAGTGTCTCTATTTCATTAGATGGAACTAGACCTACTTATGAGCGTATCCGAGGAATAGATGGATATGGAGATGTGTTGAAGACAATTGATTTGCTCAAAGGTAAGACTAATTTAGGAATATGTTTTACAATAACACCTTGGAATACCTATGAGGACTATCTTCATGTTCGAGAAATTTGTATCCAGAGAAATTTGAGGCTATTGGTTAATATTTTTTCTAAAATGAAATTTATGGGCGTGGAAGACTCGGAAGACTTAATCGACATCCGTTTCGAAAAGATAAATAACCCTTATGTTAGTCTTTATAACGAGTGGGTAAGAGGGAGAGTTGTTATTCCCTGTTTTTCGATGAGGTTTCTAACAGTTGTAAGACCGAACGGCGATGTAGTTCTCTGTCAATATAAGGATATAGTATTAGGAAATTTATATGAAAAATCTTTTGATGAAATATGGAATGATGAAAGTACTAAGAGTATTCAACGAGCACATAGATTATGTAACGAGTGTTGGGTTTCATCTCATCGCGCTTTCGATATTAAATTTACGTTGCTCCTTAAAAAGATTTTTTCTCCAAGTTTATTAAAGAAAATTATTGAGAGAATATGATAGATATTTCTGTAATAATTTTAAATTGGAATGGGAGAAGATGGTTGAAAAACTGTTATGAATCTTTGCGAGAGCAGACTTTTAAAAATTTTGAAACGATATTAGTTGACAATGCCTCTTCTGACGACTCTATTGAGTTCACTAGAAAGTTTTTCCCAGAAGTAAAAATTATAGCAAACAATAAAAATTTAGGTTACGCAGAAGCAAATAATAAAGCGGCATCTAGAGCTTTGGGGAGATATTTGCTATTTTTAAATAACGATACTAAATTGCATCATAAGTGTTTAGAGGAAATAATGAAGTATGTAAAAGAGAGCGGAGCTTGTATCTGTGCTTTACATTTTTTGGATTATAACGCTGCTGTTATGGAATTGCCAACCAAGATTATAGGGATGGGTATAGATATATTTGGTTATCCTCTGCCTAGCAGGAAGATTTTTTACTCTGAAGGTGCAGCATTTTTTATAGAGAAAAAATTATTTATCAAATTAGATGGATTTGATCAAAAACATTTTATTTTTGCTGAAGATATTGATTTGTCTTGGCGGGCTCAACTTCAAGGTTTTGATATCGGTTTTGTAAAATCTGCTGTGGTATATCATGAGAAGGGCGCTACAATAATAGGTTCTTCTAAAAAAAGTGAAAAGCACATTACTTCTATAAAGAGAAGATACTTTACGGAGAGAAATACTTTGAGAAATCTTCTCAAGAATTATAGCTTAACTATGCTTTGTGTAGTTTTACCACTTTATTTAATTCTATTTGTAACAGAGATGTTATTCTTTCTATTTCGAGGGAACGTAAAAGTGGCAAAAGAGGTGTACCTTAGAGCTTTATTTTATAATATAGTTATTCTCAGAGATACTTTAAGAGTAAGAAAAAAAATTCAAAGGGAAAGAGTTACGTCGGATTGGGAGATTTTAAAAAGGATTACATTAAATAAATTTTATAAATGGGAAGTTTTTAAGAAATTGGGAGTTCCTCTAATTCAATGAAGTTCGCCAGATTTTGTAAAAAAAGTTTTCCCATACTTGTCTTATTAATATTTTCTCTAAATCCTCTCCTGTGGTTCAAAGACAACTTGCTGATTGCTGGAGGAGACCACACACTTTTTTTGAATCCTGGGACAATAGTTAGAGATTATAGTTTTGCTTGGGTTTCTACTGTCAACGCAGGACATCCTAACATAGCAGTATGTCATATATTTCCTTTTGGATATTTCTGGTATATATTGCAAAAACTAGGGTTGAGCAATTTAATGATAGAAAAACTCTGGTTAATTCTGATTAGATTTATCACTGCCATATCAATTTATTCCTTAGCTAAATATGTGACTTCAAACCTAAAATTTTCATCTCTTATTGGTATATTCTCAGCCCTTCTATATCTTTTTAATACCTTCACTATGCTTGAAGTGTTAAATGTTCCAATGTACCTGACATACATGTTATTACCACTTTTGCTGTTATTATTTATGAAAGGATTAGACAAAGGCAATAGTTTATATTCTATTTATTTTGCTTTAGCTACACTTTTGTCTGCATCTGCTTGGGTTAATCCTCCAGCTGCAATAGTTGCATACCTTCCAGTGAGTATTTATCTGATTTACTATTTGCTGTTAGAATGCAAAAACAAATCTATGTTTTTGCGGACACTGGGGTTTTCATTAAGGACTTTTATATTCACTATTTTGATTAACTCCTGGTGGATTGTTCCCTTCATTATGTTTATCAGGGGTGGAAATGAGACACTTAAGCGCATAGCGCTCTCTGTAAGTGGAGTAGGGAGTACACAATTATTCGAGGTTCTAAGGTTTATGGGATTTTGGGGATTTAGAAGTAAGCATTATTTATTACCTTATTTCCCTTATTATAAACTTTACTATGAACCCCCCCTAGTGCTTCTTAGCTATTCTTTTATAATTGTTGCTGTACTCGGATTATTATCGAAAAAATTGAATAAAAAGCTTTTCTATTTTTATTTTTTACTGATTATCGGAATTTTTTTAACTTGTGGGAAAAGTTCTCCTTTAGGTTCTCTTTATATATTTCTACACAAATACCTACCCTACTTTTGGATCTTTAGGGAACCTTTTACTAAATTTACTCCATTAAATACCTTGAGCGTTTCTATTCTGTTTGGTTTTGCACTTTCTAATTTTTATGAATATATAGGTAAAGACAAAAAAAGACTCCAATTCAAGAGAGTTGTATTTATCATAGGAGTAGTTTTTTGGGTAGGAATAGTGTCATTTCCTTTATTTACAGGATATTGTATTTGGGATTATTGGAATGGTTCCATGAGGTCTTATCACATTGATATTCCTGAATACTGGAAAAAGTTAGGGAACTGGTTTGCTGAAAATGATCCAGATGCTCGGGTTTTTATTACTCCTAAGGCTGGTTATGGTCAGGCTTATAGTTGGAAATCGGGGATTAGTGCTAGTTCTATAGGAATATTTACATTTTTCGCTCCTAATCCTTTTCTTACATACACTTCACAACCATTTACTAAAGCTCAACTTATGATCAACGACATATATGATTTATTAAAAGAGAACAGATATTCACTCAAATTTTTAAATGCTTTAAGATTATTAGGTGTCAAATATATCATTCAAGAGAATGACTTAGACTGGAATTATGCACTATCAGATACATTTCCTCCTTGGAGAATGAAGCAAATTTTACAGTCTCAACAGGGAATTGAATTGTTTAAGAGATTTGGAAGGATAGATGTATATAAAATTAAAGAAGAATTTTATCAGCCTATCGTTTATAGTTGCGATTCTCCTCTAATTGTAAAAAAAACTGCTCCCCTTAAAGATTTTCCCTTGGAACATGCGAATCCAGCCTCTCCTTTAAGTTTTTTATCTTTTGAGAATAGGAAAGAGAGCTCTTACGATGCTCCTCAGATTGAGTTTACGAAAATCAATCCAACAAAATACGTAATAAAGGTAAAAGAAGCAAAATTTCCATTTTGGCTTATATTTTTAGAAAGTTTCCATCCAGGATGGAGAGTATATTTGGGAAATGAGACGAGTCATTCAGACCTTTTTAGTTTAAAGTTACTATTTCAGGATCTAAAATATTTGTTTTCAAAGTCTTTAATAGCACAGCACGTTATAGTTAATAACTATGCTAATGGTTGGTATATAATTCCCAAGAGATTAAATTTGCTCCATGATCCAATATTTATCTTGTATTTTCAACCCCAATCATTCGTTTATTTAGCTTTCCTGGTTTCTATTATTTCTTTTGTTCTCTTTGGAATTTATTGTTTATACAAGATAAAGCACAAGAATAATAAAAATGAGAGTTAAAAAAAACGAATTTATAATTTTCCTAATTATAGCAGGTGTTTTTTTATTCTTCTACAATTCTTTAGTTGTAAATAAAGTTAAAATTTTTAGAGTAAAGCTCAAGCAAGTCTCTAATACTGTAGAAGTAAACTTGCCAGAAAAGGAAGCTTATCTTTTGAAAATATGGGGGGAGGGTTTTCCTACCTCTGTATATTTTAATAATGAAATAATTCCTCATTTTTGGTATCGAAGAAGAGGTGGTATAAAGGAGCTTTATTATTATCTTCCTTCAGAACTGATAAAGAAGGGAAGAAATAGGCTACATATAGAAAGTCTTTATAGCTATAGTGTAAGGATTAAAAATTATCTAGGCGATAGTGAGTTAGGTATAATTTTACTTGACGCTTCGAAAGCTTTAAAGAGGAAAAAGAATCTTAGTAGGAACATTTTTCTACCGTTTTGTATTTCTTTTATTTTTGTTTATTTCTATTGGTGGCTTATAAATTTTTTAACACAAAAATACTCATATTTAAATTCTAAAAGGTTTTTTTTGCATACCTTTTCTTTTTTCCCATGTTTTCTTTTATTTTTGTTCTTGTATTTTGCATCTAAATTATTACCTTGTGAGATTAAATTTTTGCCTAGCTCTTTTTTCCGTGTAAGTTTACTCCTAAGTGCTACAACTTTTTTTGTGTTATTTATTCCTATTTTCCTCTACAAAGAATTTAAATCATTCCAACTTCCGAAGTTTAGAACGCCCTTTCATCTATTAATAGTTTTAATCAATGAATGGTTGAAACTTAATCTTATTAATAAATATATTAGGATAATGATATTTCTCATAGTATTAGTTTCAGTTTTTCTTTTTACTGGATTTGAGCTGTTATCACAATGGATGGCAAATTTAGTGTATATTATTTTGATCGTGGCTGTTCTTTCTAACCTCTTAAAGCTTATTAAAAAAGAGGAGAGATTGAAAGTTTATAAAAAAGTAGGAAGTTCTACATATATCATGTTACTAACCGCTGTTAGGTTAGTAAAAAGAAATGCAATGAAGATTTACATTTCGCTATTTCCTATTTTAATTTTACTTTCTATTTTTTTAGTTTTCAGAGGAGAAGAGGAGAAAGTTAGAAGAGTTATTTATAATGGTTATATTATTCTAACCATTGGCGTTGTATGGCGATTTATTAAATTCTTAAAGAAAGCTCAATGAGAAATACCAGAAATTTTCTTGTTATATTAATATTTTCTACTTTAACAGTGTTGATGCTTTATCCTTTAGTTTTGAAAATATCACGTTGTATTCCTGCATTTTTTTCTACCGATGAACCTTATGGAGTTCTATGGGACCTTTGGCGGATTAGATATTGTATTTATAACAAACTTACAATTTTCAAAACAGAATTTATAAATTATCCGTTTGGTATGAAGCTCTATCAAATGATAAGAGTGATAGGTCCTTTTTTCTTCTTAATTAATCTTATTTTAGTGTTATGTGTCAGGCCTATTATAGCTTATAATCTTCAGATAATAACGAACTTCATATTAGGAGCCTTCTTTTGTTACATCCTTTCAAGACAACTTACCAAAAATAATCTAGCTGGGATTTTGTCCGGAATTATCTTTTCTTTCTCTCCTTATCATTTCGCACGTGCTTGGCAACATTTAGGTGCAACTTATATTCAGTGGATGCCTTTGTATTTTTTAGCTTTGTTTATATTGGTAGAAACACCTTCAAAAAAGAACATGTTTTTAGCAGGTGTTATTCTTTGGCTCATAGGAGCTTTCAATTATTATGATTTTTACTTCATGATAATAGCTACATTCGTTTTTACAGTTTATGTTATTTTTACATTTAGGTTTAGATGGAAAAAATTCAATATACTCAAAAATATTGGAGGAGTTTTTCTCTTAGCTTCAATTCTTACTTTACCCTCTGTTTATCCTGCACTTAGAGATATTGCACGGCATTCTCATGTTTTTCCATCAGCTTACAATCCCTATTATCGCCCATTTGAAGATCTATTTACTCAGTCAGCAAAACCATTAAGTTACTTACTTCCATCCACCGAGCATCCGATATTTGGAAAATTTACAAAACATTTTGTTGGTTCTCCATTGTGGGGTGTAAGCTACACTGAGCATCAGCTCTATCTAGGTTGGACTACTCTACTTCTAGCCTTATACGCTATAAAAGTATGGAGGAAGAGAAAAAAAAGATTAAGATCCACGAATTACGAATTGCAAAAAGATAAAGACGAACAGAAAGATAATTTCTATATTGGTTTTTTTATTCTTTTAGCAGGTGTTGCCTGGTTTTTCTCACAACCTCCTTGGTGGAGGATAGGTTCTATCAAGATTTATATGCCTTCATTTTTTATGTATAAAATCTTACCTATGTTTAGAGCATACTGTCGCTTTGGAATTGTGGTGATGTTAGCGGTTTCAGTTTTAGCAGGTTTTGGGCTAAAATTTCTCTTAGAAAGATTCAAGGCGCAAAAGACAAAGATTCTTGTGACTTCCCTTTTCTGCGGACTGGTTCTATTTGAATTTTGGAACTGGCCTCCGTATAAGGTAATTGATGTTTCAAAAGCCCCTCAGGTGTATTATTGGTTAAGAGAGAAGAAGGGAGATTTTGCTATCGCTGAATATCCTCTGGATGTAGAAGGCCCTAATGAGATGTATAAGTTTTATCAAATTTTCCATCAACATCCTATTATTAACGGCACAATTCCCGGGACCTATGCCAATAGGGTAGCACAAAAAATAATCAAGCTTTCTGAGCCTAAAACTGCTTCTATCCTTAAATGGATGGGGGTAAAGTACGTTCTGGTGCATAGAGAGGATTATTTAAAAACAGAGTTAGTAGAGCAGATAGAGGAGTTAAAAAAGATTCCTCAAAACCCTTATCTTAAATTTGTAAGAAGCTTCCCCCCTCAAAAGTGTCCTTCTAAAATAATGTGTACTCAAAAGACAGGACCTATCGATGTCTACGAGGTGGAAGCAGAACCAATCAAGCCATCTATAAATGATTAAAAGGCGGATTAAAATCAAAGGAAAACTCCCTGATTTCTTCTTTTTGAA
>QNCE01000049.1 GCA_003644405.1 Candidatus Omnitrophota bacterium
AGGTTGGCGATTAGGTAATTTTAAATTATCTAAAAATTCTTTTATCTTCTTCTCCTCCCCTACACTAAGAGGATAATAGTACTTTTTGCTCACTCCATAACTCTGAGTAATGTAGCCTCCAAAATCGTGCGGATACTTATAGTGAGAGGAGTGCGTCTTAAGATGAGAAGGCACCTCTTTTGTTTCTTCCTTCTCTACATCTTCCATGGCTCTCTCTATGGCTTTGTAACTAGCATTAGATTTAGGAGAAGAAGCTAAGTAAATAGTAGTCTGAGCCAAAATTAAACTTGCCTCAGGCATTCCTACAAACTCCACCGCTTTAAAACAGCTAGTAGCTAAAACCAGAGCAAAAGGGTTAGCGTTGCCTATATCTTCGCTAGCTAAAATAACTAACCTCCGAGCAATAAATCGAGGATCCTCTCCTGCTTTTATCATCTTAGCTAACCAGTAGAGGCTAGCATCCACATCTGAACCCCTAACAGACTTTATAAAAGCAGAGATGGTATCATAGTGGTAAGAATCTCTTTTGTCATAAAAGATACTCTTCTGAATTAATTCTTTTGCTACCTCTAAGTTAAGAACTATCCTCCCTTCTCTATCAGGAGGGGTAGTTAAAGCCCCGATCTCTAAACTGGAAAGAGCTTTTCTTGCATCTCCTCCAGAAAGGGTAGCAAGATAATCTAAGGCTTTATTAGTAATTTTTATGTTCAAATTTCCTAACCCCCGTTCTTTATCTCTTAACGCTCTCTTCAGAATAGTAATTATCTCCTCTTTACTTAGAGAGCGAAAGTGAGCCACAATAGCTCGAGATATTAATGAAGGAATAATATAGTAATAAGGGTTATAAATAGTTGCACCAATAAAAACTATCGTACCATGTTCGGTATCAGGAAGGAAAGCTTCCTGTTGAAGCTTGTTGAAACGGTGAATTTCATCGATAAAGAGAATTAACTGCTTGTGAGTATTAGAAAATTCCCTGCGAGCTTGTTCCAGAATCTCTTTAACTTCCTTTAGGGAAGTAAAAGCAGCATTGAGATACTTAAATTCTGCATTCAGATAATTAGCGATTATAAACCCTAAAGTAGTCTTACCACACCCTGCTGGACCCCAGAAAATTAAGGGAGGAATTCTTTTAGAGAGAATTGCTCGCCGTAAAAGTCTTCCCTCTCCTAAAAGATGCTTTTGCCCTACGAATCCCTCTAAAGTATTAGGTCTCATTTTAACCGCTAAAGGGGCAATCATCTTTCAAGAAAGGTAAAAATTAAAAGCCCTGCCATGTGTCCGTGGCAGGCTTACCACCAACAGTCCATTCCTCATACAAGTGGGTGCCGCCTCCTACTGCCACAGCAATAGGAGAGAAAAGCTCCCTCTTAAACGGTGTTGGCTGTGGCGCAATGCCTGCTCACGCAACAGGCAGGGAATTTACACTTTAATTATACCACCTAAAAAAATACTTTTCAAGAACAACTTTATCAAAGAATATTTTAGCGTAAAATTACCCCTTCTATCTCTCCTAAGATTTTTCTTATACGATCATGCATAGCATCTACTTCTAGAGAGGTCAATGTTCTATCCTGAGCTTGGTAGTAAACTCTCAAAGTTAGAGCGAAAATTTGAGGAGGTATTTTTTTCCCTTGATAGATATCAATAACTTCTACTCCTTTAAAATAATTCCCTGCTTCCTTTTTTATTATCTCTTCTAGTTGAGAAAATTTAACTTCTTTAAGCGCTATACTTATGTCTCTAAAAACTACAGGAAATCTGCTAAAGGGAGAAAAATACCGGGGTTCCCTCTTTTCCCATAACTTTTCTAAATCAATTTGAGCAAAGTATAAATCTTCGGTTAGATCAAACTTTTCTTTTAATCTTGAGTCTATCTTCCCCAGAAAACCCAAAGATTGGCTATCCTTCACTATATCTAAAGCGTTGGTAAAATTAGCTTTTTCTGTAGGAACCCAAGAGTAATCTTTTATGTTAGCAAATCTAAGAACTTCTCTTACTACCCCCTTAAGATAAAAAGCCTGATTTCTCTCTCCACTGAAGGCAATAGCTAAATTTGCTTTTTCTTTGTAACTCTTTTCTTCTTTAAAATATATATTTGCAATTTCAAAGAACTTAAGAGAAAAGGCTTTCTGATTTAAGTTATGCTTTACTGCCTCTATTCCTCCGCACAAAAGAGTAGGGCGTAAAACATTTTCTTGCTGACGTAAAGGATTAGAAATCTTTATAAAATTCTTCTCTTTTAACTCTTCCAGCAAACTCTGAGAGGTTATACTATAGGTAATTATTTCTTTAATACCTAAACTTATCAGAAAATCTCTCAATACTTTTTTAAATTGATAGAAACTACTATAGATGATCTGTTTAGGAATAAAAGGTAAAGTGGGTTTTATCCTATCATATCCATATATCCGTGCCACCTCTTCGTAAACATCCACAGGATAAGAAACATCCATCCGCAAAGAAGGTGGTTTAAGGCATAATTTCTCTTTATAAACTTTTTCTACTTGAAAACCAAGGTAGGTAAGAATAGTTTTCACCTCCTGCTTAGGAATCCTTTCTCCTAGATAGTTCTCTAAATGGGGAAGGCTAATAACTATTCTCCTTGTTTTTCTCTGAGGTCTCCTCCCTTTTTCTATACATCCATATAATTTCCCTCCTCCTAAAGAAAGTATAAGATTAACTGCTTCTTGAGAAGCTATTTTCAACCTCTCCCAAGAAACTCTTCTTTCGAACCTATAGGAAGATTCTGTCTCTATCCCCCTAGCTCTTCTTGATCGCCTTATCCTCACTGGAGAAAAAATTGCTCCTTCTAAAAGGATGTTTTTGGTATTCTGATCTACTTCTGTGTTTTTACCTCCAATTATCCCTGCCAGAGCAATAATTTTTCTCTCATCAGAAATTACTAAATTCTCTTCAGTTAAAATCCTCTCTTTCTCATCCAATCCTGTAAACTTTTCTTCTTTTTTTGCTCTCCGCACATAAACGTTCCCTTCTATCTTATCAAAATCAAAAGCATGGAGAGGATTACCCCATTTAATCATGCAGTAGTTAGTTATATCTACAATATTGTTTACAGGGTTTATCCCACAAGCTACTATCTTATGTTTTAACCAAGAAGGAGAATCTTCTACCTTCACTCCCTTTATTAACCTAGCCAGATATATAGGACAACCTTCTTTATCTTCGATGATAATATCTATCTCTTTCAATAAAGGCTTTGTTATCAAGCGGGGTATTTTAACTTTTAATTTTCTTCTTAGGAGAGCCGAGAGTTCGTAAGCTATTCCTACAATAGATAACCAATCAGGACGATTACTGGTGACCTCTGTTTCTAGTATCCAATCATGTCCTTCTCGGTAGATGTGTTCTACTTCCAACCCTGCCATAGTTAAGAGGTTAGCTACCTTTTGAGGGGATTCTTTTAAATCAATAAATTCCTTTACAAAATTTAGACTAAACTTCATAGAACTGTTCCAAAAATCTTAAATCATTTTCGAAAAATAACCGTATATCGTTTATCCTATACTTAAGCATAGCTATCCTTTCTATCCCCATACCAAAAGCAAACCCTTGATATTCCTTTGGACTTATCTTACAAGCTTTCAACACCTCAGGATGAATCATCCCACACCCTAAAATTTCCACCCATCCTTTATAAGAACATACACTACATCCTCTTCCTTCACAAAGGATGCAACTTAAATCCACTTCTGCTGAAGGCTCAGTAAAAGGGAAGTAGTGAGGACGAAATCTTAATTTCACTTGGGAAGAGAAAAAACTCTTGGCAAAGTAAAAAAGTACTCCTTTGAGGTGAGAAAAATTTATATTCCTGTCTACACAGAAACCCTCGATTTGATGAAACATGAAAGAATGAGAAGCATCAACTTTGTCGGGCCTGTAAACTCTTCCTGGAGAAACAACTGCTAAAGGAGGGCGCATTTTCTTCATTACTCTTATTTGAGAAGGAGAGGTATGACTCCTTAAAAGAAGTTTACCCTTATCTTTGGAGATAGGTGGTAAATCTAAATAAAAAGTGTCAAACACATCCCTTGAAGGATGCTCTAAGGGAATATTTAAGGCTTCAAAATTATGCCACTCGTCTTCAATTTCTTTGCCCTCTATAATGATAAACCCTAACTTCTCAAAAATGCCACAAATCTCCCCATTTACCTGGGTAAGGACATGTTTTATTCCTCTCTCTACAGGAAAAGGAGGAATAGTTAGATCTATTTTTTCCTCTTGCATAGAAAGAGTTTTTCTTTTTTCATCCAAGAGGAAAACGATCTTTTCTTTAGTAGCATTTAAAACTTTACCCAACTCCACCCTTTGTTCTCTTTCTAAATTGGGAATTTGGGAAAAGGCTTGGCTGATAAAAGACTTCCTCCCTAGATACTTTATGCGGAGAGCTTCTAGCTCTTCTAAAGTTTTTACTCTTTCAATCTCTTGCAAGAAACTGTTTTCTATCTTCTTAATCTCTTCTAACATATTTTAAATTTATAAAACAAATTATCCCTAATGTCAAACAAAGTAATGCCAAGCCCAATGAGAGTTTCACTTTAAAAAGAGAAATCTCTTCTCTTAAAAGAAAACCTGGTTTTATTACTTTGAGTTTATAGGCATGGACATCTCTCTCTAGATGAATTGGGCAATTGTTAAAAAATATTCCCTCTATCTGAACCCAATCTCCTCTCCTTTTGTAGGAGCCGTAATTTTTAATCTTATTAATCGCTTCTGAATCTTCTAAAAACACTCCTATACTTACTTTTCCCTGCTTTACATTAATCCATACTCCCTCCTCTCCTTTTAAAGGCTCTCCTATTACTTCTCCTTCAAAAACTATCTTACGATTATCAAAATCCTGAGAATTCTTTAAAATTTCCTCTAAACTTTGAGGGTAGCTTACTAAAGGAAAAAGTCCAAAGATGATTAAAAAAATTATTCTTCTCATTTTTTAAATAAAGAAACTATGTAACTTAAAGATACGAATATCGAAAGAAATTCTAAACGTCCCATCCACATCTCGCATATGTAAGTAAGTTTTAATCCTGAGGGCATTCCAGGGTTAGTAACCCCCAAAGAAAGCCCTACGTTAGCAGCAGCGGAAACTGATTCAAAAAAACTGGCCAAAGGAGGATAGCCGTAAAATAATCCCATCAATCCTCCTAAGAGGTAAACAAGAAAATAAAATCCTACTATAACAAAAGTCTCTTTTAAGTGCTTTTCTTCAATAAGTGTATCCTTAAGATGATGAAAGCTTTCACGATACACTGCTTTGTGGGGCATTATCGCTCTTTTAATCTCTCCTGCCATAGCTTTAAATATGAATCCTAAACGGAGAAGTTTTATCCCTCCTGTAGTGGAACATACTCCTCCTCCTATCCCCATAGCTAAGATGAGCAAAGTTAAAGAAAGAGGGGCGAAAGAAAGAATCTCCCTAGGAGCAAGATTTGTAAATCCGCACCCAGTATGAGCCGAAACTAACTGATAGAACCCTTTGCGGAAAATAACTGAGTGAGTTAATGGCTTTAGAGAAAAAAACAGAAGAATAGTGAGAGAAAAAAGACTAATTATAAAAGTGCGTATTTCAAAATTTCTAAAAATCTCTCTCTTGTTTTTATACCATAACCAGAAGTGGAGATTAAAATTTATCGCCCCCAAAAGCATAAATACCATTGTAGCTATCTCTAAAGAAAAGGAATGATAGTAAGCTATATTTTGAGATTGAGGAGCGAATCCTCCGGTATCAAAGGAAGCAAAAAACAAACAGAAGCCATGAACTATAGCTTTACTTATCCCTAACCCTTTATAGGAAAGAAGAAAAGTAAAAAGAGTTACGCCAACGGTAAGGTAAATAAAGCTAACTTTCCAGATAAATCGCGCAGTAGCAATAATATTAGGAAATATCTTCTCTTGTCTTCCCTCACCAATATATAGCCCCAAACTACCGTTTCTCACTTTGCTTAAGATAGAAATGGAAGCTAAAATTATTCCCTGCCCTCCAATAAACATGGTAAGATGTCGCCAAAGATTGTGCGAAAAGGAAAGATGGTCTAAGTCCTTCACTAAAATTAATCCTGTGGTAGCAAATCCACTCATAGCTTCAAACCAAGCATCTAAAAAACTCTCCCAGTGCCTAGAAAGGTAAAGAGGGATAGCTCCCATTACTGAAGCTACCAACCATCCTAAACTTACAATGAAAAAAGAATGCTGCCATCCAATCTCTTTCTTAAAAGGGAAGAGGAGCATAAGCACAAACCCCAAACTTGCTGTACTTAAAAACCCTATTAAAAAATCGTAGAAAGGCTCATACTCTCCAAAAACTAATGCACAAAAAAGGGGCAGCAGCATAAACATACTTAATCCTAAACAGAGTCTGCCAATCACATGGAAGATAGTAGAAAAATCTCTTTTTTCTGGAGAGATAATCATTTTAGAAAATAAAGGAAAGTAGAAACGCCACCCCAATCACCGAAAGGCAGAAGAAAATTTCTGTGAGAACTCCTAAAATCACCTTCATATCTTACCAATAAGAGAATTTATTAGATCCTTTTCATTATCAATAAGAGTTGCTGCGATTACTTCATCATCAGCTAAAACTTCGGTATCTCCTCGAGGAATTATAATTTCTGTCTCCCTTATTATAGAGATGAGAACTGAATTAGGAGGAAGTTTTATCTCCTTTACCTTCTTATTTATTATAGGAGACTCTTGAGGAATGTCTACTCTTACAATAGATAATCTCCCTTTCTTTATGCTTAAAAGATTCATTACATCAGAAAAAGATGCTTCCTCTTCAACAATACGAGCAATGATAGAAGTAGAATCTATGGGAGCATCTACCCCCATGTATTTGTAAAAAGCTAAATGTTTAGGGTTATTAATCCTTGCTACTGTTCTTCTTACTTTAAACATCTCCTTAGCTAAGTGACAAATAATGATGTTATCCTCATCAGCAGGAGTAGCACCTACTACTACGTCTGCTTTCTCAGTTTTACCTTGTTTTAGTACCTCGGGGTCAGAAGCATCACCGTTAATAACTAGAGCGTCTTTTATTTCTTCAGCGAGCTTTTGACATACCTTTAAAGACTTATCGATTAAACATACGTTGTGTTTATCTTCCTTTAGTTTCTTTGCCAAAAGAGAACCTAAACGTCCCCCGCCAGCAATTACAATATACATTTTTTAAACACCTCTACTAAAAGATAAGTTCTATTTACAATAATTAATCCCTCTTCGGAAAAAATCTTCTTTTTAGCTAACTCATACACTTGGAGAGCAACCTTTTTCACTTTATACATCTTTTTAGCCACCTTGCCAATTACAATATTAAGATTATCGTTACCAGTAACTATTACCAAAGCATCTGCTTCTTTTATTCCTGCATTCTCTAGCACCTGGGTATCTAAAGCATCTCCCAAAACTTTTTTACCGTTAAAATCCTCTCCTAAAGAATCTAAAGCGGTTTTATTCCTATCTATCACTACTACGTTATGAGAGGTAGCAAATTCCAAGGCTAAATTCCTTCCTGTTTTACCACAACCAATTATCACAATGTACTTCATTCTAACTTCCCTTAGCTATCTCTATGAGTCTATCAAATACTTCCTTCTCCTCACAAGCAAGATTAGCTAAGATATCCCGAGAAAGAAGGATGTTCTTCTTTTTAAGTCCAGCGATAAATTCGTGATAAGTAATTCCTTTCTCACGAACCCCAGCATTTATTCTTGTAATCCATAGCCGGCGAAACTCTCTCTTCTTTCTTTTACGATCACGATATGCATAAACATAAGCCCTCCTTAAGGTTTCTAAAGCCCGTCGGTACACCTTGGAACGTTTTCCCCAATACCCTTTAGTTGATTTCAAAACTTTCTTTTTTCTTTTTCGGGAAGCGGGTGAACGTCTTGCTCTCATTCTAAACTCCTTTCCTTAGAAAGCATAAGGTAAAGCTCTTTTTATCACCTTCTTCTCTCCTGAAGAAACTTTACCTTTTCTCCTTAAAGCTCTCTTTCTCTTTCTTTCTTTACTACTTAACAGATGTCGACGTCCTGCTTTCTGACGCAAAAGTTTTTTCTTCTTTGTAACCTTTATCCTTTTAGCTAACGCTTTTTTTGTCTTTAGTTTTGGCATGCTAACCTCCCAAAATTATTTTGGCCCAAGGACTAAAATTAATGCTCTCCCCAAAAGATGTGGCTCTCTCTCTACTTTTCCTAACTTCTCCACATCAGTAATAAGCCTATCTATCAGTTTCCTTCCTATCTCCTGATGAGCAACCTCTCTTCCTCTAAAAAACATTCTCACTCTTACCTTATGCCCTTTCTCTAAAAACTCTTGAATGTGCTTCAGTTTAATTTGATAATCATGGTTATCTATGCGAGGAGAAAGTCTTATTTCTTTAAGCTGGGCATGACGGTGATGGCGCTTAGCTTCCCTCTCTTTCTTTTCCTGTTCATATTTATACTTTGCAAAATCCATTATTCTACATACAGGAGGATCTGCTTGAGGAGCTACTTCTACCAAATCTAAGTCAAACTCCTCAGCTTTTCTCAAAGCTAGATCGCGAGGAAAAATACCTAACTGTTCTCCGTTGGGGCCAATAAGCCTGACTGTCTTAGCAAAAATTCTTTCATTAACCCGGATACCCTTTCTAATTGTTCACCTCCTCTTTTTTTAAAATACTTATAAATTCTTCTATAGACATCTCTCCTAATTGCCTCCCGCCTCTTTCTCTTACTGAAATTAAATTCTTCTCTTTTTCTTTTTTGCCTACCACTACAAGATAAGGAACTTTTTTAAGTTCCTTTTCTCTAATCTTTCTCTCTAAAGTCTGATCGGATAAGTCTACCTCTACACGATAACTGTGCCGAGTAAGTTTTTCCTTCACTGCGCTAGCATACTCTACTGCCTCTTTACTCACATTCATTACACATATCTGAGTAGGAGCCAACCAAAAAGGAAATTTTCCTGCATAATGTTCTACTAAAGTAGCAATAAATCTTTCTAAACTCCCCAAGATTACCCGATGAATCATTACAACTCTTTTCTTCTTGCCATCTCGAGCATGGTAAGTTAAATCAAATCGCTCAGGAAGACTATAGTCAAGTTGGATTGTAGCGCACTGCCAGCTTCTTTTTAAAGCATCTTTCAACTTTATATCTATCTTAGG
>QNCE01000050.1 GCA_003644405.1 Candidatus Omnitrophota bacterium
AGCTAAAAATTTGAGCTATTTCTTAAAATGGTTAACAAAGGCAACCTCGGATGCACTTAAATTAATAATGACTCCGCTTATCAGCGGAGAGTGCATACGAGTCCTGGCGGGCCCAAGTTCTTGATTGCGTTAAAAAGAAGAAAGGGCACATAGCTCAGTTGGTTAGAGCGCTACGCTCACATCGTAGAGGTCGCCCGTTCGAATCGGGCTGTGCCCATAGTTAGCTGTAGCATGGATTTAAAGGAAGAAATTAGGAAATTAGTAGAGTTACAGGAGTTAGATTGTAAAATTTCTTCCTTGAAGATAAAAAAAGAAAAAGAAAAACCCCAAGAGTTAGAGACGTTGAAAGAAAAGTTTGAAGAAGAGAAGAAAAGAGTCTTTTCTTTTGAGGAGAAGGTTAAGCAACTTCAGGTTAAGCGAAAGGAGAAAGAACTAAACCTTTCCTCTAAAGAGGAGGGGATAAGAAAAGCTCAAGCTCAACTCTACCAACTCAAGACTAATAAAGAATACCAAGCTAAGCTTACAGAGATAGAAGCGCTAAAAGCAGATGTTTCTGTTTTAGAGGAAGAAATTATAAAGATTTTAGACGAAATTGAGGAGGCAGAAAAAGAGTTAAATAAGAAAAGAGAGATAGTTGCTCAAGAGGAGAAGAGGTTTAAAGAGAGAGAAGCCCAGATAAATCAAGAGCTAAAGGTTCTGGAGATAGAAATCAAAGGATTAAAAGATAAACGCAAAGTTCTAGTTGAAAAGGTTGACAAAAATATTCTTTCTATTTATGAGAGGCTCTTAAATACTCGGGGAGGAATAGCCATTGCCCCTGTAGTAGCTGAGAATTGTGGAGCTTGCCATATTAAAGTTACTGCCCAAAAAATAAATGAAATTAAGATGTATAAAGATATAGTATTTTGTGAGAACTGCGTAAGGATTCTATACATCAAAGAAGATATAGAGTAATGGTAGAAGTATATATAGATGGAGCTTGTTTAGGTAATCCTGGTAGGATTGGAATAGGTTATCTTATTTGCAAGGGAAAAAAAGTATTAGAAAAAAAGGGAGTTTTTTTAGGTATTCAAACTAATAATTTTGCTGAGTATATGGCTTTAATATTCTCTTTAATAGAAGTTTTAACTAAAGGTTATAAAAAATGCCGAGTTTACTCTGATAGCCAACTTTTATGCAATCAATTAAAAGGAAATTTCAAAGTTAAGAATAAAAATATTTTTCCTCTTCATTTGTTAGCAAAAAATTTAATTGATAAATTTGAGAATTTTCAGATAGTTAATATTTCCCGAGAGGAAAATAGAGAGGTAGATAAATTAGCAAAAAAGGCAGCCTCTCAACTATTATTAGTTGAAAATTTAAAGGGGGGGAAAAATGAGTGGTCACTCTAAATGGGCAGGAATAAAACATAAAAAAGCAGCCCAGGATGCAAAAAGAGGAAGACTTTTTACTAAGCTAATAAGGGAGATAACTGTGGCAGCTCGAGAGGGAGGAGGTAACCCCGAGACCAATTCTCGCCTGCGCACTGCTATTGAGCGAGCCAAAGATGCCAATATGCCTCAGGATAACATTGAAAAAGCTATAAAGAGGGGGACAGGAGAGCTTCCTGGAGTAAGCTATGAGACTTGTATTTTTGAAGGTTATGGTCCAGGAGGTGTGGCTATAATGGTTGAAGCTTTAACTGATAACAAAAATCGTACCTCCGCAGAAATCAGGAACATTTTTTCCAAAAAAGGTGGTAATTTAGCAGGTTCAGGGAGTGTAGCTTGGTTATTTAATAAAAAAGGTTACCTTCTTATTGATAAAGGTCAAATAAGTGAGGATGAGTTGTTTGGTATAAGCGTTGATGCAGGAGCTCAAGATTTAAAGACAGAAGGAAAGAACTATGAAATTTTTTGCGAACCCCAGGATTTTGAAAATGTAAAAAAGGTGATAAAAGATAAAGGGATAAAGTGGGAATTAGCAGAACTTACCATGGTTCCTACCTCTACAGTTAAGGTTCCTCCCCAAGAGGCAAAACAGCTCCTTTCTCTTATAGAAGCTTTAGAGGAACACGACGATGTGCAGAAAGTTTATGCAAATTTTGATATACCTGATGAGGTATTAGAGAAACTGGCTTCTGAATTCTAGAATGATAGCATTGGGTGTAGATGTAGGATTAAGAACTACTGCCTATGCAGTATGTAGAGTTAATGGTTCTAGAGTGAAACCTTTAAATGATGGACAGATAAATACATTCGTCTCCTTTTCATTACCCCAGAGGTTAGCTCTTATCTTTAATACTCTCTCTAAAGTAATAGAAGAATTCCGTCCCCAAGTCCTTATTTTAGAAAAACTTTACTCTCATTATCGGCACCCTACTACTTTGGGCTTGTTAGCTCAAGTGAGAGGAGTGGTAGCACTTCTTTCGGATAGATACAATCTAAAATTTTATGAATACTCCCCTACGCAGGCTAAGAAAGCAATTCTAGGAAGGGGAGACGCTAAAGCTCCTCAAGTGAAGAAAATGGTAGAAAATATGTTATCTAAAAAAGTTAAATCTCAACACATAGCTGATGCTTACTCTCTAGTTATTACTTATTCTCACCAGGTAAGAATAAAGAGATTTTATGATTAAAAAGATTAGAGGGATTTTGGTGGAAAAAGACGAGAATAGAGTTTGTGTTGATGTGGGAGGTATTTGTTATGAGATAAATATTCCCAAAACAGTGTATCGCAGACTTACTCATGATTTAGGAAAAGAAGTAGAGTTAGTAATCTACAGTTACTTTCACATAGAGAAGAACAAAAGTATTCCTGTGATGATTGGGTTTAACGAAGAGTTGGAAAGAGAATTTTTTGAGAAGTTTATCAGTGTTTCAGGAATTGGGCCACGAGCAGCATTGAAGGCTTTCGATAGACCTATTTCTTTAATTGCGCGAGCCATTGAAGAGGGAGATGTAAAATTTTTAAATAGCCTTGAAGGGATTGGGAAACAAAAGGCAAAGCAGATTATTGCTTATCTTCAAGGAAAAGTAGGAAGGTTTGCCCTTATTAAAGAAAAGGAGCATATTGAGGTAGAGAAGAAAAGTAAAATTAAAGAAATTATAGGGGAAGCAAAGCAGATTTTAAAACGTCTTCAGTATAGTGCTAAAGAAATTGATTCTATGGTTAAGAAAGCATTACAAAGAAAGTCTCAACCTGAGAGCGTAGAAGAGCTTCTTAATCAGATATACTATCAGGAGAGATGAATATCAAAGCAATCGTAGAGTCTTTACTTTTTGTTAATGAAAACCCTATAGAAAGTAAAGAGTTAGCAGAGATTTTAGGATTAGATAAGAAAGAGATAGAAAAAAATCTTGAGGAGATAGCAAAAGAGTATCGTCAGAGGAATTCAGGAATTTGTATTGTAAAAGTAGCTGGAGGGTATCAGATGTGCGCTCATCCTGATAGTGAGGAGTGGGTAAGAAAGATGTACCATGAAAGGAATAGGTATCGTCTTTCCCATGCTTCTTTGGAGACATTAGCTATTATTGCTTACAAGCAGCCCATTACTCGTCCGGAGATAGAGTCTATAAGAGGGGTTAATACAGATGGAGTAATTAGGCATCTTTTGGAGTTAGGACTTATAAAAGAAGCAGGAAGAAAGGAAGTTCCTGGTAGGCCTTTTCTCTATGTTACCACTAGGAAGTTTTTGGAATACTTTGGATTAAACTCTTTAGATGATTTACCTAAGTTAGAAGATTTTTCTGAATTTAAATTCTCAGAGAGTAAAGAGTAGTTTTGATAAGAAGAAATTATGAGAAAGCAGTTAAAAAATGGAGGTGCTGAAGATGAGATATTTTTTTACCTCTGAGTCGGTAACCGAAGGTCATCCTGATAAACTTTGTGATCAGGTTTCTGATGCAATTTTAGATGCTATTTATGAAAAGGATCCTCACGGTAGAGTTGCTTGCGAGGCTTTAGTAACTAGAGGAGTTATCTATGTAGCAGGAGAGATATCTACTGCCTGTTATGTGGAGATTCCCCGGATTGTGAGAAATCTAGTGAAAGAGGTAGGCTATACTGATCCTAACATGGGATTTGATTATGGGAGTTGTGGAGTAATTATAGCTATTCAAGAACAATCTTCAGATATAGCTAGAGGTGTAGATGTAGGAGGAGCAGGGGACCAAGGATTAATGTTTGGTTATGCCTGCAGTCAAACCAAAGAACTTATGCCTTTTCCTATAATACTTGCTCATAAATTGGTAAGAAGACTTTCTCAGATAAGAAAAGAAAAACTTGTGGATTACCTTCGTCCTGATGGTAAATCACAGGTAACTATAGAGTATGAAGGAAATACTCCCAAGAGAGTTGAGGCGATAATAATTGGAGCACACCATAACTCTGAGGTTAAAACTGAAAAATTAAGAGAAGATATAAAAAAATTAGTAATTGAATATGTTGTTCCTAAAGAAATGATGGATAAGAATACAAAAATATTTATAAATGCTACTGGAAGATTTGAGATAGGAGGGCCGGTAGCCGATACTGGTGTTACAGGAAGAAAGATTATGGTGGATACCTACGGTGGTTGGGCGCGCCATGGGGGAGGCTGTCTGAGTGGAAAAGACCCTACTAAAGTAGACAGGAGTGCATCCTATATGGCGCGTTACATTGCCAAGAATATAGTTGCTGCTGACTTAGCTAGTGAATGTGAGATTCAGCTTGCTTACTGTATTGGGGTAGCAGATCCTGTAGCAGTAATGGTAAATAGCTTTGGTACAGCAAAGGTAGATGAGGAAAAGTTAGAGAAGGCAATAAGAGAAATTTTCCCTTTAACTCCTCAAGGAATAATTAATCACTTAAAACTTTTAAGACCCATTTATAAAAAAACTGCCTGTTATGGGCATTTTGGAAGAGAAGAGAATGGATTTACGTGGGAAGATACCGATAAGGTAGAAGAGCTAAGGAGGTTTTTTGAATGATTTACGAGATAAAGGATAGGAATCTTAAAAAGGTAGGAAAAAAAAGAATCGAATGGGCAGCTCTGCGTATGCCGGTTTTAGAGCATATAAGGAAAAGATTTAAGAAAGAAAAACCGTTGAAGAAGATAAATATTTCCGCTTGCCTTCATGTAACGACAGAGACTGCAGTTCTTGTTGTTACCCTCAAGTCAGCAGGAGCACGTATAAGGCTTTGCGCTTCTAATCCTTTATCTACCCAGGATGATGTAGCTTCTTCTTTGGTATTCGATTATGGAATTGAAGTATTCGCAATAAAGGGAGAAAATAAAAATACTTACTATCGACATATACACAAAGTGTTAGAAATTAATCCCCATATAACTTTAGATGATGGAGCAGATCTAGTATCTACTATTCATAGAAATAGTAGTAGTTATCAACTTCCCTGGGGAGGAACAGAAGAGACGACAACAGGAGTTATAAGGCTTAAGGCTTTGGAAAAAGAAAAGAAGTTACTTTATCCAATAATTGCAGTAAATAATGCTTATACAAAATATCTGTTTGATAATCGTTATGGAACAGGACAGTCCACCTTAGCTGGAATAGTAAGAGTTACTAACAAATTAATTGCTGGCACAAATTTTGTTGTATGTGGTTATGGATGGTGTGGTAAGGGAATAGCTATGAGAGCGAAAGGTTTGGGGGCAAACGTTTTAGTATGCGAAGTCGACCCTTTAAGAGCATTGGAAGCGGTAATGGATGGTTTTAGGGTACTTCCTTTAAGAGAAGCAGCAAGATTGGGAGATATATTTGTTACTGCAACTGGGGATATAAATGTGATAAAAAAGGAACATTTCTTGTTTATGAAGGATAAAGTTATTTTAGCAAATGCAGGACATTTCAATGTAGAGATAGACTTAGAGGGTCTAAATAGTCTTGCGATAGAAAAGCGAGAGGTTAAACCTTTAGTAACAGAGTATGTAATAAAGGTAAAAAATAAAAATAGTTCCTTGCCGAAGGTTAAGCGTATTTATCTTCTGGGAGAAGGTAGGTTAGTTAATCTTGTCTGTGCTGAAGGACACCCTCCAGAAGTTATGGATTTAAGCTTTGCCAACCAAGCTTTATCTTGCCAATACATTGTTAGAAATTTCCAAGGTTTAACAAAAAAAGTTTATAAGGTTCCTGAGGATATCGATAAAGAGATTGCCAGATTAAAATTGCAAACCATGGGTATAAAGATAGATAGATTAACTAGACAGCAAAGAGAATATTTACAGAGTTGGCGTTTGGGAACGTAAAAGCATTATAGATTACATTTTTAATTTTACTTTACGAGAAAATTTTACTTTACGAGGAAAGGAGGAGGGGAGTAATGTTGAAGAAAATAACTCTTCTGGTACTTATGTTTTTTATAATAGGCATTTACTGTTGTTTTTCTCAGGAGATAGTTAATTCTCAAATTAAAAAAGTTGTTTTATTTACTAACCAGGCTTTAATTACAAGAGAAGCAGATGTGAGAGTTAAAAAAGGGTTAAATGAAATTTTCTTAGGGGTTGAAGCTTTCAATTTAGACAGAGATTCTATCTCAGCAAAAGTATATGGAGAGGGTAGTTTGTATAGCGTTCAATATAAAAAAATTTATTTGAAAGAACCTTCCCAAAAGAGATTAAAGGAATTGGAGGAGAAATTAAATGATTTAAGGAATAATAGGAATTCATTAATTGATCAGTTAGATATCTTAAGCAAAAAAGAGAAATTTTTGGATTCCTTGGTTAATTTTTCTGATACTCAATTGCCTAAAGATATAAAAACTTCTTTTCCTGGGGTAGATGATTTAGAAAGGATTTTGAATTTTTTAGAGAAAAGTTTGCAAGATATTATTTTAGAGAGGCAAGATTTAAAAAGAAAAATAGCTAATTTAGATAAAGATATAGAGATTTTAGAGAAAGAGTTAAATTCATTAAGACAACCTGCAGAAAGAACTAAAAAAATAATTGAGATTGTATTTGATTCAAAGAAAGACCAGGTGATAAAGATTAAGGTTGATTATATAGTTTATGGCTGTTCTTGGCACCCTTTTTATAAAGCTGATGTTTCTTGGGATTTAGATAAAGTGGATTTGATTATGTTTTCTAGAATTAGGCAGAAGACCGGAGAGGATTGGAAAAATATAAGTCTTTCTATATCCAATGTTATACCTTTACGAGGGGGGAGATTACCTTCTTTGTCTAGTTGGTTTTTAGATGTTGCAAAACCTGTAATGTATAGAAAAAAAGAAAGTAGGTTTGCTCAGAAAGTTGTAGAACATACTTTTTATGAATATGAAGAAAATAAGGCAGGTGCTGCAGATTTTGTTTACGCTGAAAAAAAAGAACTCCCTCTCTCATTTGAGTACCAACTTCCCCAAATTTTGAGTATCGAATCGAAAGATAAAGATACTCTTTTGCCTCTTTTTTCTAAATCTTTAAAAGGAGATTTCTTTTATTACTCTGTACCTAAAATAAGTCCTTTAACCTTTTTGGTGTGCAAAACTGCTTCAGATAAAGAGTTGTTAAGTGGCCCCTTAAATATATATTTCGGGGGTAGGTTTGTGGGTAAAACTTATTTAACTGAGAAAAAGAGCGGGCAGGACTTCTATTTGAATTTAGGAGTTGATAGAGAAATTAAAGTTAAAAGAGAGAAGATAAAAGATAAGATAAAAGAGACATTTTTTGGTAAGATTGAAAGAAAGACAGTTATTAGAGAGTTAGAATTTAAAATTATTGTTGAGAATTTAAAAGAAAAATCGATAAAGATAAAAATAATAGACAGCATCCCTGTATCAAAGACAGATAAAGTGGAGGTGAAAAACATAAATTTACGTCCTCAACCCAAGAAAAAGAACTATCAGGATAAAGAAGGTGTTAATTTGTGGGAGTTTGAGGTAAAGCCGAAAGAGAAAAAACAGATAAATATTGAGTTTACTGTCACTTATCCTAAGGGTATTTCTCTCTATGGGTTATAAAACTTACTTTTAGATTGTGGGTGTTTGAAGTTATGATTGTAAATCGAGGGTAAGATGAAAAGAATTGGAATTTTGACTAGAGACTGTGCAGGGATAAATGCTTGTATAAGAGCAGTGGTGAGGACTGCCTCTTTTTATAATATAGAAGTGATAGGGATTTTTAGAGGTTACCAAGGTCTTATAAACGGAGAAGTAAAAGTATTAACTCGGCGTTCCGTCTCAGGAATAATAAACCAAGGAGGAACAATCCTAAAAACAGCTCGTTCTAAACAATTTTTGACTGAAGAAGGCCAACTTAAAGCAGTAAGAACTCTTCAGGAGAATAATATCGAAGGGTTAATTGTTGTAGGCGGAAACGGTTCTCTTACCGGAGCTCATCTTCTTGCCACCAAGTATGGAATTTCTACAGTTGGGGTTCCTGCAACTATTGATAACGATATAAATGGGGTGGATTTATCGATAGGAGCTGATACCGCAGTAAATGTTGCCCTAGATGCTTTAGATAAAATAAGAGATACTGCTACCTCGCTTGAGAGGATATTCGTTGTTGAGGTTATGGGGAGAGAATGTGGATGGATTGCTCTTCAAGTTGCTCTTGCTGGAGGATGTGAAGAAGTTTTGATTCCAGAGAAAGATTTTGGCATTACCAAAATGTGTGAGGATATTACTGAGGGAAATATAAAAGGGAAGGTGAGTTGGATAATTATTGTTGCTGAAGGCAAAGCTAAAGCTGTTGATATCGCTAATAAGATTACAGAGATTACAGGATTGGAAACTAGGGTTGCGGTTTTAGGACATATTCAAAGGGGAGGTAGACCTACTCGTATCGATAGGATTTTAGCTGCTCAACTGGGAAGCTACGCAGTAGAAATATTAAAAGAAGGCAAAAGCGATGTATGTGTTACTAAAAGAGATAATACCTTTTACACTTTACCATTAGAGGAAGCAATAAAACCTAAAGAAATTAAAGTTGACAATTACTATAAATTGGTTAAAATTCTATTGTAATTTCTAATTTATCTTAGCAACAACAAAGGAGGTACAATGGTTTATAAGGACAAAGGA